>JAUPLE010000805.1 GCA_030837085.1 Acidobacteriota bacterium
CCGCCAGGTACTGGAAATGGTCCCACTGATCAAACCGGACCTGATATTATTGGATGTCATGATGCCGGAAATGGATGGCTTCGAGGTTTGCCAACGATTAAAAAATTCCCTGGAAACAAAGGATATCCCCATTATTTTCCTGACGGCCAAAACAGAAACAGTGGATATTGTCAAGGGCTTTGAAATCGGCGCGGTGGATTATGTAACCAAACCCTTTAATGGCATGGAGTTGGTATCCAGGGTAAAGACCCACCTGGAATTGAAATTCTCACGTGAACGATTAAGGGATTTAGTGGCGGCCAGGGACATGTTTTTTTCGATTATTGCCCATGATCTAAGAAACCTTCTGCAATATTTATTGTTATCTGCCGACACATTGCATAATCAATACGATTCGTTCGATGAAGAGCGAAAGAAAGATTATATCCGGAGATTTTATAAGAGTTCGTACCAAATTTCCGGGTTGTTGGAGAATCTTTTGGCCTGGTCCCAATCGCAGCGGGGACTGATCGAGTATTACCCCGAGAAAATAGATATCGAGGCGTTAGTGGCGGAAAATATCGATTTAGTAAAGGAAAATGCCCGGAAAAAAGGCGTCGCGGTATTTTCGAACATTGAACCCGGTATATTTATTTTCGCGGACCGAAATATGATTCGTACCGTCATACGAAACCTCCTGGCCAATGGCATTAAATTCACCAATGCCGGTGGAGAAGTGAAGGTAAGCGCTTCAAAGGCCGGCTCCTGGGTCGAAATAATTTTTTCCGATACCGGGGTAGGGATGAATGTCGAAGAAGTGGCCGGGCTTTTCAAGATCGAACGGCGGCAGGGCAAGCCGGGTACAGCCAGTGAGAAGGGATCGGGATTGGGCTTAATATTATGTAAGGAGTTCGTCCAGGAAAATAAAGGGACTATTGAAGTCACAAGCGAGCCCAGTAAAGGTTCCATTTTTCGCGTCAAGCTTCCAGGTCTGGAATGATGGTGAACAGCCTGGAATAAGAGGAGATAATCGTGGAATTTGTTAATGTCTATGAAGATGATACGCGGGCGCAGGCTTATGCGAAGATGGAGTTTCCCGGCACCTATTACCTGGCGTATAGGGATTTACCCGATATTATTTTGGCCCATACACAGGGAAGGAAAGCCATTGATTTCGGTTGTGGAGCAGGGCGTTCGACGCGTTTCTTGAAAAAAATTGGTTTCGCTACGGTTGGGGTGGATATCTCCAGGGACATGATCAAGATCGCCCAATCCATGGACCCCCAGGGGGATTACCGGCTTATGGAAGATGGAGACCTGGGGCCCTTTGGCGATAATAGCCGCGATCTTGTGTTGGCGGTATTTACTTTTGATAATATTCCCACCGGGGACAGGAAAGAAAAAATATTAAAGGAAATAAGACGGGTATTAACGCCTGGGGGCAGGCTGGTTATGTTGGTTTCGTCTCCTGATATATATATGCATGAATGGGCCTCTTTTTCTACCAAGGACTTCCCGGAGAATAAATATGCCAAAAACGGCGACATCGTCAGGATTATCCAGACGGATATAGAAGACAAAAGACCGGTTGAGGATGTGCTTTGGGGTGATGACGCTTACCGAGAAATTTTTACCGGTACGGGTTTCGAATTAATCAACACTTATAAACCATTGGCAAAAGAGAGTGAGCCTTTTGCCTGGGTCAATGAGACGAGGATCGCGCCCTGGGTGATCTATGTATTAAAGAAAACCGAGAAAGTAGTCAGTTAGGAATCAACACTTTAGCGCCACGAATCTTTTTATCTTTGATTTCCAGCAGCGCCCGGTTTGCTTCTTCCAGGTTGTACTCGTGCACTTCCGGTTTTATACCGGCCTCCGCGGCCAATTGTAAAAATTCCCTTACGTCGCTTCGCGCCACATTAGCCACGCTTTTGATCTCTTTTTCCAACCACAGGTGCGCGGGATAATCCAATTCCAATAGGCACTCCTTATCCACCGACTCTTTTCGGATCGCATTAATCACCAGGCGACCGCCCTTTTCCAGGTTTCTCAACGCTTCAACGATGGGTTTCCATACCGGCGTCGTATCGATAATACAATCCAATTTTTCCGGGGCGTCATCGATCGTATCGCCGGCCCATACCGCGCCCAGTTCCCTGGCAAAGTCCCGTTCCTGGTCGCTCCGGGCAAAGACAAATACCTGCACATGCGGGAATCTATATCTAACCATTTTCAGCGCCAGGTGCGCCGAAGCGCCGAATCCAGTGAGTCCCAGGTTTTGACCATCTTTTAAACCCGAAAGCTTTATGGATCTATACCCAATCGCGCCCGCGCAGAGCAGCGGGGCCGCTTCCGCATCCGAAAATACTTCCGGGATACAGTTGGCGAAATCTTCTCTTACCGTCATATATTCCGCATACCCGCCGTTGGCGTCCCTGCCCGTGGCTTTGAAGTCATAACATAAGTTTTCGTTTCCCCCCAGGCAGAATTTGCATTTACCGCAGGCCGAGAATATCCAGGCGATGCCCACGCGGTCGCCGATTTTAAATGACTTTGTTCCCCCGCCCAATTTTTCCACCCGGCCTACCACCTGGTGCCCGGGGATGATTGGGAAATAAGGCGGCGGTGTCCGGCCTTCGATTTCGTCCAGTTCCGTATGGCACACGCCGCAGGCAGAGATTTTTACCAACAGCTCGCCTTCTTTCGGAACCGGGACCGGTATTTCTACCAGTTCCAGTGGTTCCTTATTGATCGTTAGATCGCGAATATTATTCAAGATCATGGCTTTCATACGAATAAACCTCCGACGCATCATTATATCGGAATCGTATGCGTACTTCAACTGCCATGACAGGAAAAGGGGGCAGGCAAAAAGTCAGCACTCTAAAATTCTTTTCCCAAAGAAAAAATTGGAGCTCTAGGATTTATAGACCGCTCATTCATTCAGTGGTACGAGAGTCCCGTGCATGTGCACGAGACTTCCGTGCATATACACGGGAGTTCCATACTTGTCAACGAGAGCCCCGTGCATGTACATGGGAGTTCCGTGCATGTGCACAAACCTTCCGTGCATGTACAAAAAGAAGTCGTTTATGTGAACGGAGCTTTAATACATGTACACGGAAATCCCGTTTATATGCACGAACCTTCAGTACATCTGCATAAATCGTCCGTGCACATGCACGAATCAAAAATACACCTACACAAACCTTCCGTGCACATGCACAAATTAAAAATGTACCTGCACAAATCCACCGCGCACATGCACAAATCAAAAATACACCTACACAAACCTTCCGTGCACATGCACGAATCAAAAATACACCTGCACAAATCATCCGTGCACATGCACGAATACTATACAGCAGATTTGATTTATTGTAAAGTATACTTCACAATAGATTTGATCCATTGAATAATAATCCCGGGTGAAGAAAAATGAAAATACACAAACGGTGATACGAGGACAGGGCAACTTTCATTCCAACCGAGATAAGGATTGGGATTCAGCTAATTGATAATGCCGGGATAGTCTGCCGCAAAAAAAGTTCCTATTGACATTCCTACATGGCATATGCGAAAATAAGACCCCGATTGTTGATAATTGTTAATTGTCAATCGTTAATTGTTAATTGTTAACCGAGGATAAAGAAGGAGGAAACATGCCAAAATGGTTATTGCTAATAACAATTTTACTTTCCATGGCCCCTGCTTTTCACAAAGAATTACCCGCAGCCGACGTAAACCCGGTGCCATTGGAAACCGCAGCGGAACGCTCCAATTATGAAAAAACTTCCACTTATGCTGAAGTAATGGATTTCTTATTCGAAGCCCAAAAGAGGTCGGATAAGATTAATATCATTCGATTCGCCACTTCCACCGAAGGACGAATGATCCCCCTGGTCATTATCAGCAACGAAGGGATCAAAAGCCCGAATGAATTGAAATTAACAACCAAACCCACTGTTCTATTCATGGCCAATATCCACGCCGGGGAAATAGAAGGCAAAGAAGCCCTACAAATGCTGATCCGGGAAGTTGTTTCCGGGCAGTGTGGGGATATCCTGGATAACCAGGTGATACTGGCGCTGCCTATATTCAACGCCGACGGTAATGATAAATTTGGCAAAAACCGGCGCGATAATGGCCCGGCCCTGGCCGGGGTCCGGTTCAACGGCCAACAACTGGATTTAAACCGCGACGCCGTCAAATTGGAATCCCCGGAAATGCGGGCGCTGATAAAATTATTCAATGAATGGGACCCAGTACTGGTGGTAGACATGCATACCACCAACGGCTCCTATCACCGGGAACCGGTCACCTATTCACCCCTGCTAAGCCCCAATTCCGACCCTCAATTGGTAGACTATATGTGGCAGAAATTCTTCCCCATCGTAACGGAAGCTTTAAAGAAAAAATACGGCTATGACTCTGTTCCTTATGGGAATTTCATAGACCGGGAATTCCCGGAAAAAGGTTGGGAAAGCGAGGCTTATGCGGCGCGATACGTAACCAATTACGTGGGTATGAGAAACCGCTTCAGCATCCTGGACGAAAATTATTCTTACGCGGATTTTAAAACCCGGGTCCTGGCTTCTTTCAGTTTTGTCAAAGCCATTCTTAATTATACCCACCAAAACATCCGCTCAATGCAGCAAATGGTAATGACCGCCGATAATAAAACCAAATCCGACTTTTTCAAAGGAAACTTTGCCCTGGAATATAAAGTGGAAAAGTTAATGAGCCTTACCATTAAGAGCTATGTATTCGAAAAAGAGGTTATAAAACCAGAAGACCGGGACAAATATCCACCCTGGATCAAGGATTTCATTATCAAAAAAACCGATGTCTTAAAGGATTACAAGGTAGATTATTTTGCCAAACCCGTTCCCACCCGCGGCATCTCCCTACCCGAAGCTTATATCATCTTACCTTATCATGATGAAGTTATTCAAACCTTAAAAAATCACGGGATCATAGTGGAGAAGATTCGCAAAACTATTCAAACGAAGGCTGAAAATTTCGTCATTGAAAAACTGGAATTGGCCACGGAACTTTTCCAGGGGCATGTTTTCTTAACCGTGAAGGGGCACTTTGACAGCGTGGAAGTCAGTATCCCGGAAAATTCTTATTTCGTATCCATGAGACAACCCCTGGCCCGCTTAATACCTACAATGCTGGAACCGGAATCCGAGGACAGCCTTATTGCCTGGGGATTTTTCAATCGCGAGATAGTGGCCCAGTGGACCGGCCGTCTCAATTTATACCCGGTTTACCGGTTGAATAAGCTGGATATTCCCATTGAACGCTACCAGGAATAATGGGGTCCCAAAAGGTAGAATCCCCAGGACATGGGGGATCGAAATTTGTGACCAACCTGTCCTGGGTATTGGTGGGGTTTTTCGGATATTCCACTGTTACTTCACTGCTTCAAAGCATCATGTTTTTTTTCAAACCGCCCCCTGAATTGCTCAAAGAGTTCTCCGTGATCTTTCCCAATATGAGCCTCATCATGGAGTACCTGCCGCCCGCCTGGAAATATAGCCTGGAAAATTTGCACCTTTTTACTGCCATCTCGTTTCTCTTATCCCTGATCACATTGATTGTTTCCTTTGCTTTTTTAAAGCGCCGCAACTGGGCAAGAATTTATTTCGCCACATTTTTGCTCGTAACCATCGCGATCGGTGTTGTTGGATTCTTCTTCCGTCACCTTTTCCTATTTAAAATCCCCACAGATCCTGATTTAAGCATATTGATAGAGTCGATTAATCGAATGCTCAATCTATCCTTTGCCGCCCTGGTTATTATAATTGTGATATCCCACGGCTGGCTAGCCTATAAATTATTATCAAAAAAAGTAAAAGGAGAATTTCTTTTTTAGCGTGTTTAGCGTGTTTCGCGGGTATCTGTATTTTTTATTCCAACGGGAACGTCAACCGGCTTTTCCATTTAGGTACTTCTTTTGTCTTATTCAGATGATCGATTAGCAGGACTGCCATCTTAATCGTTTGTTTCAATCCTTCCAATTCCCATTTGGGATCGAAATCATCATTCACAGTATGATAATCGGTCTTCCAGAAACGGGTGTATTTTTTCTCGCCGGAATCGTCGTTCTCGCCGGCGGAAATCCATATGGCCGGGATATTATATCGGGCAAAAGGATATTGATCGGAGCGGTAGAAAAAACCCTGGTTGATCAGGGAAAAATATGAATAAGTCAATCCTTCTTTTTCCAGGATGCTCTTTAACATATCTTCCAACGTGGAGAACTGCCCGCCGATGGCCATAAAGTCGGAGGTTTTCCCCCAGACCGGCGTGGATTCGAAATTGATATTGGCAATAATGTTTCCCCTATCCGGGATATTACGGACGTAGTATTTGGAACCTAATAATCCCGACTCTTCGGCATTGCAGGCTAGCACCACCACCGTGTAATACAGGCCCTTCCGGAATTCCTTTAAGATTTTTGCCGTCAGCAACATGGCCGCCACGGCGGAACCGTTATCAATGGCCCCGTTATAAATATTCGGTCCGTCTTTACCGGGGGTCATGCCCAGGTGATCGATATGGGCGCTGATGACGATCTTCTTTTCCGATTGGCCGGGGATTAGTGCCACCACATTATTATTGGTTAAATCACGGAAACTGTTTTTCCCTTTGACTTTAATGGTGAAACCCAGGTCAATGGGTTTGAAGTTCCGTTTTAGTGACTTTTCATACAATTGATCCAGGTTGATTTTCTTCGCTTCCAGTACCTTTCTTAAACAAGATTCTTTGATCCAGGCCCTGAGTTTCAGGTTATTCTGAAGGTCTGCTTCCAGGTAAGGTTCTTCACCGGACCAGGAATTTTTAACCACGTTCCAATCGTAGCCGGCAGATTCATCGGTGTGGATCATCAAAATACCGACTGCGCCTCTTTTAATTGCTTCTTCGATATGGTACGACCAGCGGCCGAAAAAAGTAAGGACTTTCCCTTCGAAAATATCCGGGATAAACATACCGGGATCATTGACTCGGGCAATGATGATTTTATTTTTGACGTCCACATTCTTAAAATCGTCCCAATTCCACAAAGGGGTAGTGATACCGAATCCCACGAAAACAGCCCCGGCTTCCAATTGAAACTCATTTTCTTCCCTGGGGAAAGAACCCACTACATCTTCCGGGTAAGTTAACTCGAATCCCGCGGCATTAACTGTTAATTCTTTCAAGATAAATCCCTTCAGTTTAAAGGGTTGTAAGTAGCCATTAGCAAAGGCGGGGTCCAGGTTCATGAATTTGCATAAACTTTGGACGTACAATTCCGCCAGGTTGCCGCCGCGGGCGCCGGGCGCCCGGCCTTCCAACAGGTCGTGCCCCAGGAATTCGATGATACTCTGCATCTCTGGTTTTGAAAGGTTGTTTATTCTTTCTTCAAGAGTAATGGGAATTAGGAAATTGGCACACGCTAAAACAGTGATGAAAATAGCGGATATTTTTTTCATGGTGTTTCCTCATCCGAATCGGATGCTGAGTTCATGATTTCCAGTGCTTTATCATAATTTTCCGGGGAAACCATAACCTGGACTTCTCCCAGGCCATCCATGGTAATACCCATCAAACGGCCTGCGCTCTCGAATTTGAGCATGCAGGGGATTTCAAAGCTTTCCAATTTCGACTTGATGATTTCAGCTTCCATCAAGCCTTCCACGACAATCAGTTCTTTTAAATCGTTTTCGTTTTCCATGGGGTTATGATAGCGCAAAAAGAATTTTTTTTCAAATGAAGAGATAAAGGGACCCCCGCAAAAATTTTTGTTTAATAAAAAGTTTTTACGGGGGGCCAGGGGGCGGTTTTTTCAAAAAGAGCCCCCTGGAAATTTCTTACATCTTAATAACAGTCCCCGCCCAGGTGAACCCGGCGCCGAAAGCAGACATTAAAAGATTATCGCCCTTTTTTAGACGTCCCTGTTTCCGGGCCTGGTCAAGGGCGATGGGAATCGTACCGCCGGAAATATTGGCAATTTTATCGATATTAATAAAAGTTTTTTCCGGGGGAATACCGGCCCGCTTAATCGTTGCATCGATAATCCTGATATTAGCCTGGTGGGGAATATAAAGATCGATATCGTCGCTGGATATATTGGCCAGTTCAATGGCTTTCATAGCCGCTTCCTGCATTCGCAGCACCGCGTGTTTATAGACCTCGTTGCCTTTCATATGAACCGAGTGCAATTTTTTTGCCACCGATTCTTCGCTGGCCGGGATAGCGCTTCCGCCGGCGGGTTGGATCAATAGATCGCCCAGGTTGCCGTCGGCGCCCCAATAAGTGGACAGAATGCCCGGTTCGGTCTCACTGGCGCCAAATACCACCGCACCGGCGCCGTCGCCGAAAAGAACGCACGTATTCCTGTCCTCCCAGTTAATAATGCGGGACATTATTTCCGCGCCAGCTACCAGGACATGCCTGGCCAAGCCTGACTTAATAAAAGAGTTAGCCATAATCATCCCGTAAAGAAAGCTGGAACACCCGGCGCTAATATCGAAAGAGGGAATCGCTTTGATCCCCAGTTTTTTCTGTGTCCAGTTCCCTGTCGAAGGATACGCATTGTCCGCCGAAACCGTACCGACAATGATTAAATCAATGTCATCCTTATCAATCCCTGCATCCGCAATTGCTATTTTAGCGGCTTCAACCACCAGGTCGGAGCAGGCTTCATTTTCCGCTGCAAAATGTCTCTCTTTGATGCCGGAACGCGTACTAATCCATTCATCAGAAGTATCGACTAATTTTGCCCAATCATCATTGGTCATTACCTTTTTTGGTAAGTAAGATCCAGTTCCTAAAATAATCGTGTTGGTCATTTTACATTTTCCCTGAAATAAAGAAAGAATACCTGGACGCCCAGTTCCCTATCGTCATTTACTTCCGGATTTAATGCGGAGGGGATGAAAGTCTTGTCGGTTTCAATAGTAAACCTGAATTCATCTTCATTACCCATCATTCCCGGGGTGATAACATATTCCTTTGAAAACTTGGAGGATTCCGGTATGAATTCTTCCAATATTTTATCATTGATTTTAAATATAACTTTTTGGTCTTCGAACTTTGCTTTATCAACCCCACCTAGTATCTTAAGTAAGCACTCTTTTTTGGGATTTTCAATAATACAGACAGCTTTCTTTGAAGTCCACCGCCACGTTCTCTCATCTTTATTCTTGAGATTCAAATCGGTCTCCGACTGATACCAACCTTCATCGTAAACAACTTCCGGTGCAATGGAGGACGCCGATTGGACATTGAACGACTTTTGAAATAAGAGTATCTTGCTGCCTTCTACATTGGGATTATATAATCCCAATGACAGTTTGATTACCTCATACCCCTCAAAATCGATATCGAACTCATCAAGAAAACGGGGAATAAATAACACCCGTGAGTAGCTTATTTTGTCTCCTTTTTTCCATTGGGAAAGTTTTTTCTCCGGTTGATGATCATCCAGCAGCAGCATTTCTTTATTTTTGACTCGCCAGAAATGAACGAAAAGCAAGTAGTTATCATCAAATCCCTGGAACTTATCAGACAAAGTGAATTCATATTTCATTTTCACATAAAGAGAATCGGTGACCGTTTCCGGTAAAAGGGTGAGGTTTAAATTAATGCCCTGGGTATCTGTTTTTTCTCCGCAAGCGGACAAAGAAACAAGAGCCAAAACAAGCAATACCAGGATAAATAGATTCCTCTGCGTCATTAAAAGCCTCCTTGAGAAACATTCAAATTAAACAAGTAAATAGTTTTATCACATTTAGGCGAATAAATCAAATGATAATGGCAGTAAATTTCAATAAAAAAAGGCAGCCCGCGCCTGCAATCTTGCGGGCTGCCTAATCTATAGGTATATTCGTGTGATGGGAGTAAATTACTTTTTACTGCCATCCACATCTTCATATTCAGCGTCGATGACTTCGCCTTCGTCAGCAGAAGGATTGGCGTTTTCAGAACCGGCGCCTGCGTCTCCCGGCTGTCCGGGACCACCCTGCCCAGGCTGCCCTGGTTGCGCCCCGGCTTGTTTGTAAAGCTCGGTGGATAATTTGGAAGTTACATTGTTGATGTTCTCAATTTCGGCCTGGATGCGCTGCGGGTCTTCAGTCTTGACGGCTTCCCTGGCTTTTCTTACTGCCTCCTCCACTTCTTTAATCATATTTTCGGGGATTTTATCCTTGTTCTCTTTGATGAGCTTTTCACTAGCATAGGCCAACTGGTCCAATTTATTCCTATTTTCAATGGCTTGCTTTTTGGTTTTGTCTTCGTCGCTGTGTTTCTCCGCGTCTTTCACCATCCGTTGAATTTCATCTTCATTCAACCCGCTGGAAGAGGTGATAGTAATAGCCTGCTGTTTACCTGTTGCCATGTCTTTGGCAGACACATTCAGGATACCGTTGGCGTCGATATCGAAAGAGACTTCGATCTGCGGCACCCCACGGGGAGCAGGGGGCAAGCCGGTTAAGGTAAATTTACCTAACGTCCGGTTATCGCGCGCCATTTCTCTTTCACCTTGCAGGATATGGATCTCAACGCTGGACTGGTTATCGTCGGCCGTGGTGAAGATATCGGTTTTCTTAGTGGGGATGGTGGTGTTTCGTTCGATCAGTTTGTGGCCGATCCCGCCCAGGGTTTCGATTCCCAGGGAGAGGGGGGTAACATCCAGCAGGAGGATATCTTTGGCTTCGCCGCCCAGTACGCCGCCCTGTACGGCAGCCCCGGCCGCCACCACTTCATCGGGGTTCACGCTTTTGTTGGGTTCTTTGCCGAAGTATTCCTTTACCAGGTCCTGTACCCTGGGGATTCGTGTGGAACCTCCCACCAGGATGATTTCTTTGATGTCGGATAAGTTAACGCCGGCGTCTTTGACGGCCTGTTTACAGGGACCCAGGGACCGATCGATCAGGTCGGCCACCAATTGTTCGAATTTCGAACGGGTTAGTTTCATTACCAGGTGTTTGGGGCCCGAGGCGTCCGCGGTAATAAAGGGCAGGTTGATCTCGCTTTCCATGGTGGAGGAGAGCTCGATCTTGGCTTTTTCCGCCGCCTCTTTTAACCGCTGCAGCACCATTTTATCTTTGGAAAGATCAATGCCCTGGTCTTTTTTGAATTCTTCGATGATCCAGTCGATGACCCTCTGGTCGATGTTATCGCCGCCCAGGTGGGTATCGCCGTTGGTGGATTTTACTTCAACGATGTTTTCGCCGATTTCCAGGATGGAAATATCAAAGGTTCCGCCGCCGAAATCATAGACCGCGATCAATTGGTCTTTCTTTTTATCCATGCCATAGGCCAACGCCGCGGCCGTGGGCTCGTTGATGATACGTTTGACATCCAAACCGGCAATGCGGCCCGCATCTTTGGTGGCCTGCCGTTGTGAATCGTTGAAATAGGCCGGCACTGTGATAACAGCTTCGGTCACAGTGTCGCCCAGGTAATCTTCGGCGGCGTCTTTTAACTTTTTTAGCACCAACGCGGATATTTCCGGGGGAGAATATTGTTTACCCATGATTTCAACGCGGGCGTCATCTTTTGCGCCTTTGACTACTTTATATGGCACCATTTTACTTTCTTCGGAAATTTCACCGTGTCGTCTTCCCATAAACCGTTTGATGGAATAGACGGTATTTTCAGGGTTAGTAATAGACTGCCGCTTGGCGACCTGGCCCACTAACCGGTCCCCATCTTTGGTAAAACCGACGACAGACGGGGTAGTTCGTCCACCTTCGGAATTGGTGATGATTTTCACCTCACCTTTTTCCATTATTGCCACAACTGAGTTCGTTGTTCCTAAGTCAATTCCTATAATTTTTCCCATTTTTTCACTCCTTTATCGGAAATTTTGTTTTGTTGGATAGATATAGCACATTTTTTTTAATTTGTCAACATTTCAATCAGATAAATATGAGTGTGATAATATCAAATTTGCCGATTTCGAAGTATAAAAAGGGCTTTGGAAGGGCCTTGCGAGAAAGTAAGGAAAGGTGAATGGAATGATGAATGATGAATGATGAAGAAAAAACAAGAGGGGAAGGGAAGACAGGTAATTGGTGATTGGGCGAACACGGAAACAAGGCGGTTCGCCCCTACGTAAACCTTCGCGTGCCTTCGCGTTCTTCGCGGCTAAGCCTCACGTTTCGGATTTATTTCCCCGGGAATATCTTTGCTACGATTTGATCGATCAAATCGTCATCGGCCAAATAAGGGAGGGTGATATGGCCCTTGTCTTTGTGTTTCCGGTTCCAATCGGAAGCGACCTCAAGGGCATGTTCGTTTCGCGCCCAGGAGCGCCTGGCAATGCCGTTCATGACGTCCCATTCCATAGCGGATTTGATGATCCTGTCTTTACGTTCGGCGCCGTCCAGGACGAGACCGAAACCACCATTAAAGGCTTTTCCGATGCCCACGCCGCCGCCGTTGGACAGCACCACCATGGACATACCCCGCACGGCGTCCCCGGCAAAATTGTGCACGGCCATGTCAGCGGTAATGTTGCTGCCGTCTTTAATATTGGAAGTTTCCCTGAAAGGGGAGTCTGTCCCGGAAACGTCGTGGTGGTCGCGGCCCAGCATAACGGGTCCGACTTCACCGCCGCGGATCATCTCATTGAATTTTAACGCAATGCGCACCCGGCCTTCGGCGTCGGCGTAAAGTATCCGCGCCTGGGTGCCCACGACCAGGGCGTTCTTTTCGGCGTTTTTGATCCATTCGTGGTTATCCCGGTCCATGCCCCGGCGGTTGGGATCGATGCAGGACATGGCGGCGTGATCGGTTCTCCGCAAATCTTCGGGTTTGCCGGAAAGGCACACCCAACGGAACGGTCCATACCCGTAATCGAAACACATGGGGCCCATGATATGTTCGACATAGCTGGGAAACACAAACCCATCGGAAGCATTGGCGGGATTGAGGGCGACATCCGTGGCCCCGGCGTCATATACGGCCTTCAGGAAAGAATTACCGTAATCCCAGAAATGAGTTCCTTTTTCACTTAACTTTTGAATGATGCGGTATTGTTTTACCAGGGATTCATCGACTTTTTTCCTGAAAGATTCAGGGTTTTCTTTTAATAGTTTCCTGCCTTGTTCAAAGGTGAGGCCCACGGGGGTATATCCGCCGCCGTAGGCGTCGTGGCAGGAGGTTTGATCGGAGGCTAATTCTACTTTAATATCGTTTTTTAATAAGTAATCAAGTAAATCCACTATGTTGCCGTGGTAGGCGATGGAAACGGCTTTTTTGGATTTGCGGTATTCGTCGATCCAGGCGGCGACCTGGTCCAGGTTAGCTGAGACTTTTGAAACCCAGCCCTGGCTGTGGCGGGTTTGGATGCGTGAGTAATCCACTTCGGCGATTACGCCGATGCCGCCGGCGATTTCGATGGCTTTGGGCTGGGCGCCGCTCATGCCGCCTAAACCGGAACTGACATAGACGATGCCGGCCAGGTCTTTGTCCTGGGGGACATTTAAGTACAAACGCCCGGCGTTTAATACGGTTAAATAGGTGCCGTGTACAATGCCCTGTGGGCCGATGTACATCCAGCCGCCGGCGGTCATCTGTCCGTAATTGGATACGCCCATGGCAGCGGCTTTGCGGAATCCTTCCATGTTATCGAATAGTCCTATCATCATACCGTTGGTGGAAATTACCCGCGGGGCGTCCGGGAAGGTGGGAAAGAGTCCCAGGGGGTGGCCGGAATAGATGACCAGGGTTTGGTCATCGCGCATTTCTTCGAGGTACATTTTAGTGAGGGTGTATTGCATCCAGTTCTGGAATACCTGGCCGCTTTCGCCGTAGGTAACTAATTCGTAAGGATAGAGGGCCACATCGAAGTCCAGGTTGTTCTCGATCATTACCTGGAACGCGCGGCCTTCGATGGTTTTACCTTTGTATTCGCCGAGAGGTTTGCCTTTTATATGACCTTCGGGCCGGAAGCGGTATCCGTAGATTCGGCCCATGGTGCGAAGTTCTTCTAAAAATTCAGGTGCGATTTCTTGATGCAGGTGGGTGGGGATATAGCGCAAAGCGTTTTTGAGGGCGACTTTGGTTTGCTCGGGGTTTAGATCGAAGCCCCTGTCGGGCGCCCTGCGGATTCCTTCTTTAAATGTTTTTTTGGATAGTAAAGCGTCGGGTAGTGTGAAATGTATTGCGTCTTTATAGTTTAAGTTCATTTTGGCCTCCAGGCTAAAATATATTTGAAATCTCAACTAATGTCAAGACTGATTTTAATATTTTGCCTCCGGCGGGCAGGGGGCTTTTTTGAAAAACGCCGTTCTGCCCCCTAGACCCCCACAAAACTTTTACCTTGTTTATCAAAAATTTTTGGAAGTGCAGAAACCTTTTTATAAAACCATCACGGATGGACGGTTCCTACCGCCGGAGGCATTTTTCTCTTTACCTCTTTACTCTAATATCGTATAATATGCATTCAGCAAACAAAAAGGTTTAAGGAGACAAACATGAAAGTACTGGTAGTCGGCTCAGGCGGTAGGGAACACGCATTGGTATGGAAGTTATCCCAATCCCGGCGAGTGGACAAGATATATGCTGCCCCGGGTAACGGCGGTATGAAAGACCTGGCGGAAACAGTTAATATTAAAGACTCGAATACGGTCGAGTTGGCTGAATTTGCCCAGAAAGAGAAAATCGACCTTACCGTCGTAGGCCCTGAAATGTCCCTGGCCCTGGGTATCGTCGATGAATTTACTAAGAAAAACTTGAAAATCTTCGGCCCCAATCAGAGGGCCGCCATCATTGAAAGTTCGAAAGCTTTTGCCAAAGAATTTATGAAAAAGAACAACATCCCCACTGCCGGGTTTAATGTTTTCGATTCTGCCATTGGCGCCATTAATCATATAAAAACAGCCCCGTTTCCCTTGGTGATAAAAGCCGATGGACTCGCCAGCGGGAAGGGCGTTTTTATTTGCCAGAACTTGCGGCAGGCTGAAGAAAGTATCCGCGCCATTATGCTGGAGAATAAATTCGGCAAATCCGGCGAACAGGTGGTCATCGAAGAATTTCTCAAAGGCCAGGAAATGTCTTTTATGGCCATAGCCGATGGTAAACGCGTCATCCCCCTGGCGACCTCTATGGATTATAAAAAGGCGGAAGAGAACGATAGGGGACCCAACACCGGCGGCATGGGCGCTGTATCTCCTGCCCCAGAGATCAACAGGGACTTGTACAACACAATTATGAATACTATAATCATGCCCACCATCGAAGGCCTAAAATTCGAGGGTAAAGAATTCCGGGGACTTTTGTATGCGGGCTTGATGATAACCCGCATCGGACCAATGGTACTGGAGTATAACGTGCGCTTCGGCGACCCTGAAACCCAGGCATTACTGATGCGCATGAAAAGCGACCTGGTGGATTTGCTGGAAGGCTCGGCGGACGGAAACTTATTCGATATCCCCGTTGAATGGAGCGACGAAGTTAGTGGGTGTGTCGTATTGACTTCCAGGGGCTACCCGGGTAAATTCGAAGTCGGGAAAAGGATCGAAGGTGTGAAACGGGCCAAGGCTATGGGTGTAGAAATTTTTCATGCCGGAACTGTTTTAAAAAGCGACGGTTATTATTCCGCCGGCGGCCGCGTATTGAATATCTGCTCCAGGGGAACCACGTTGAAAGATACCATGAAAAAGATTTACGACGCCATCTCTTTTGTTAGTTTCGATAACATGAATTTCAGACAGGATATTGGGAGGAAAAAATCCAGTGAAG
>JAUPLE010000806.1 GCA_030837085.1 Acidobacteriota bacterium
AATTTTATTTCACAGCCCAGGGCGGCGGGTAATTCGTATAATGTTTGGAATTCCGGGAACTCGACGATTACTTCATCCCCGGGTTCCAGGATGGTATTGAAAAATGTAAACAACGCTTCCGTAACCCCCACGGTAACAAGTATATTCTCAATGGCCGCGGTCTGGTAGCACTGCCGGATTTCACGTCTCAATCCCGTGGAACCCCGGGTATCGGGGTTTATCAAACTGATTTTTTCCAGGCTGGTTGGGTTTTCATCGCAATAGGCCAGCAATTCCCCCAGGGAAAAATCCACGAAACCGCTTTCAGCGAGGTTGTATTCTACGAATTGATAATCTGCCAGCCAATCTTCCATCAGCAATTTCTTTATTTTCATTTAGATGTCTCCGTTTGCCATTTTCTCCAGGTAAGCTGCTTTACATTGGCAATCCAATCCGGTTATTCCCGTAATATCCTGCGTTCTATTGAAGTTTTCGATTTCACTTACGATTTGCTTATTGCATTGGCTGCAACTATATGGCATTCGCTCCAGGGAAAGGTCTTCGTCGCTCAGCCCCACGAAAATACAGCCGTATTGATGAGCGTTTTTAATGACTTCGACGACGCTCCAGAGGTTCAACAGGCGGTATTTGGAATTGAGATATAGAGTTTCCAGGTAGGTGTTTTCGCAAACAAACACCGGCTCGAAGGCGGCTCTTGCCGATACTCCGTATTTTTTCGCCGCCTGGAACACATAGGCAGCGCTTTGTACCGCGTCGTCTATGGCTTCTCGTTCGGAAACATGGGGGGGTTTAACCAGGAGGTATGTTAATAAATTTGCGCCTGCTTCTTTGACTTTGGCCACGGTATTTTCAAAGGATTTTTTGGTTAATCCTTTTTTGATTACCGTATTTCTCAAATAATCGTTTGCGCTCTCCAGGCCGATCCCGAATTCCAATATTTTATCCGGCCCAAGGGCTTGTTTAATTTCTTTGATCTTTTCCACTGTTACATATTCCGCCCGGGATTCGACGGATACGCGCCGTACATGTTTGATTTTTGCCAATCGCTCCATTATGGCCAATCGAGTGCGAGGTTCTACTTCCGAATCGTTGAAAAAAGATCCCAGCGTCAGGATATCCAGTTCTTCAACAATACTCAAATCGCAATTCTGCAGGACAAAATCCACCTGGGCGATGATGTCTTCGGAGGTAATACTTTGGTCCGCGTGATTTAGAAATCCACAGACCGTACATCCGCCGCCTGTTTTTTTGGCGTACTCGCAGCCTTTGGTCCTGAGAACGACCATTAAACGATTGGAACCTCTTCCTTCGATGTTAACGGGACTAATCTTGTAAAATGCGGGTTTCATGGTTTTATCCTCCTATTAAATATTTTCCAGCAGTAATTTAGCCAGGACCGGGGTGTTCGGGGCTTTAAACATCGTGTGATGGTCGCCGGGTGTGTCAAACAGTTCAACGGATTGTTTGGACTGTCTACGCAGTAATGCGGGAGCCCACCTGGGATTGTCGGGCATCGGGTGGTTAAACGCTTTAAAATGCAATATCGGCGCATTTACGATTCCTCTATGGTTTAACATATCCCTTAGTAGGATATCATAATTGGCCTGTATCTCTTTTCTGCGGAGTTCCAGGTCTTTTGGAAGCGGGTATGGTCCTTCTTCATTTTTTTTCTCTTTATTTGGTAGATTCTTTTTGCCGGATATCATATTTAAAAAATTCTTTCGCCATCGGAGTAGGGTTTTCTTAAACCGATGAACTTTAAGGAGCCAGAGATGGTCAAACAAGTATTCAGTAAACATGGCGAGTTCATCAAGCAAAATGAGCATTTCCACTTTTTCTCCGCGATGTTCCAGCTCCTCGGTGATATGATAAGCAATATGCGCTCCATAACAGTGACCGCCAATCATGTAGGGGCCGTTAGGCTGCTGGGCTTTTATTTGCTCTATATTTCCTTCTATCAGTTCTTCCAACGTTGCCGGCAATGGGCAATCTTCCATAACGCCTTTGGCTTGAATACCATAGACATTAACACGGTTCTCCAGCAATTTTGCCAGTTCCTTAAAACCGTAAGTGGTCCCGTCGCCACTAATAATGAATAGGTTTTTATCTGTTTTTCCTTCATTCAGCAGCAATAGGTGTTTAGTTTTTGTGGGGGGATACTTTTTTTGCATATCCTCGGCAATTTTTTCAATGGTGGGATTAGCAAATAATACACTAATGGGAAAATGGGCATTGAATTCCGTGAAGATGCGGTGGGAAATTTTCATTATGGTAATGGAATTCACCCCGATATCCAATAAATGGGCATTCATGCTGATCTTTGAGGCATCGATTGCCAATATATCCGCTAACATACAGACGATTCCGCTTTCCAATACATTCCGCGGTTCAATATAATCCTCACCGGCATTGATCTCAGGGGCGGGTAAGGCTTTGTGATCTACTTTCCCACTGGGAGTAAAGGGTATTTTTTCCAGCATCACAAAATAAGAAGGCACCATGTAAGGCGGAAATTTTACCGATAGGAATTCCCTTAACTCCGTGGGGGTCACCACCAAATCTCCCGCAAGTACGATGTAAGCACATAGGGATTTGTCTTTGTTTTCATTTTCATAGACCGTGACCACAGCCTCCTTAACGCCAACATGCTGCAATAATCCACTCTCAACTTCTCCCGGTTCAATCCTGAAACCCCGAATTTTTACCTGGCGATCGATGCGGCCTAAAAATTCGATGTTCCCATCCGGCAGCCATTTGGCCAGGTCGCCGGTTTTGTAGACCAGGGGGCTTTTTTGAAAAACCGCCCCCTGGACCCCCACAAAACTTTTGTTTAGTTCTGCTTTTTTTATCTGTGTAATCTGTGTAATCTGTGGACGAAATCTTTTATTCGTTAATTCCGGGTTGTTTAAGTAGCCCCACCCCACCTGGACGCCGCCAATATATAATTCACCCGGCACTCCTACCGGTTGAAAATTCCCGTAATTGTCCACGATATAAATCAGCGAATTGAATACCGGTTTCCCTATCGGCGGAAACTGGGGAATCTCCCCCGCGGGTTCCAGTTTGTAGGTCGTTACCACATGAGTCTCTGCCGGACCATAATGATTGTGCAAATAAATTTGCTTTTCCTTTAAATAATTTCCAAATTTATCGCTTATTACCACCTGCTCCCCGGCTGTCTGGATATGCCGAATACTCCTGGGAAATTTTTCGATGAACTCCTCTTCGCTGAAAATTGCCTTTAAGAACGATATGGGGAGGAAAACCGTCCTTATCCTATTTTTTTCTATCAGTTCGAATAACACCAGTATATTGTTCCGGGCGGCTTTATCTATCAAAACGAGTTTACCTCCTGAAAGAAGAGCCGAAAATATTTCTTGAAACGAAATATCAAAACTGATCGTGGTAAATTGCAATACGACGCCAAAATCAAGACCGGTAAAGCGAAATGTGTACATTAAGAGGTTTACCAGGTTCCCGTGCTCCAATATTGTACCTTTAGGTCTCCCGGTGGAACCGGAGGTATAGATGACGTAGAGAGGGGTTGAAGATTCCTGGGGGCAAGCGGGTAAGAAAGTAAGCGGGTAATCATTGTTTCCAGGAACATCAAGAACTTCTTCTAAAAACATAATCTCACCCTTCCACTTTTTCGCTTTCTCTACTTTTTCCGCCTGGGTGCGGGTGGTTAACAGGATTTTGCTGCTGCTGTCGGCCAGCATGTAAACAATGCGCTCCTCGGGGAGTTCAGGATCAATCGGTACATAAGCAGCCCCTGCTTTTAATATGCCCAGGATACCGATTATCATTTCAATGGAACGCTCCAGCATAACAGCCGCAATAGTGGGAGTGTGAAGCCCTCTTTTTTGCAGTAAAAGAGCCAATTGATCGGATTGCTTATTCAATTCCTTGTAAGTTAAGTGATAGATGTCACGGTAGGATATGTCATGGATTTCACTTTTTTCGTTTTTTTCGGATTGTATGCCTGGACCCGTCAGGGCCATGTTGTCGGGCGTCCGGCTCACTTGCTCTACAAATAACCGGTGGACGGTTTTACCAATGGGATATTCCATTTCGGTTTTATTGAAATCATATAATACCTGTTTTCTTTCCTCATCGGTTAGAAGTCTTAATTCGTCGATGACAGCAAATTCATCTTCTAAAACCTGGTCGATTAATTGTTTGAAATGACCGCCCACTGCCTCGATCAAAGTGGGGTCGCATGCATTCCCATTGAAATTAAATTTTATTTGTAAGTCCTCCGCGGGTTGTATGAGTAAATTCAAATTATAATTGGTTTGCTCGAATACACCCACATTCATAATTTTTAAATTTGGGGCTTTGTCTTGCGGCTTTTTTGTTTCAATGATCTCGGCCAATTCTTCACCAGCCGGGTAGTTCTCAAAAACGAATATGTGGTTCACCAGGTTTTGCTTAAGTATACTTTCCGACTGTATTTCGGAAAGGGGATAATACTGATGGGCTTCACCTTCTGCCGCTATTTCCTGGAGTGTTTTTAAGAGTCGAGCGAATCTCGTTTCCTCGTTATATGTAATCCTGAGCGGGACAGTATTAATGAATAAACCGATCATGGTTTCAATTCCAGTGATTTCAGTTGGCCGGCCCGATACCACGGCTCCATAAACAACATCACGAACCCCATTATATTTGGCCAGGAGGATCCCCCACAATGCCTGGATTAATGTATTTAAAGAAACCTGGTTTTTGATAGCTAAATGATTGAGCCGACCGGTTCTTTCCTTGCCCACTAGCATATATACGGATTGGTTATCATAGGCGATTTTCCCATGGTCAAACTCCCGGGAACCGGGTAACGTTAATTTTTTATCGTATCCTTCAAGGTAATCTTTCCAAAAGATTTTCGATCGTTCCCGGTCTTGCTCTTCCAACCACTGGATGTACCTCTGATAAGGAATTATTTCGGGTAATCGGACCTCTCTGTTTCCAACGTAGCCATTGTAAATTTCGAAAAATTGAATGAGCAACAAACCCAGGGACCACCCGTCCAGCAATATATGATGAAAACTCCAGATAAGCTGGTACTCCTGGTCGCCAAGATGAAGAATGGTTAGACGCAGTAATACGTCTTTAGTCAAATTGAATGAACGCTGCTTGTCTTTTTCCTTAAATTCTTCAACGAATTTCTCTTTCTCTATTGAATTCAATTCTCTAATATCCAAATAGGTAAAATCCGCCTCCCGTTTTTTCAATACTACCTGCAGGGGTTGTTTTGTATTTTCATAAACAAACGCTGTCCTGAGGATATCATGATACTCAAGCAGGGTATTTACACTTTTTTCTACCAAATTCGTATGCAAAAGCCCTGAAATTCGGAAAGACATCTGCTCAAAATAAGTTAATAGCGATTCATCATACAGCGAATGAAATAATATCCCCTCTTGCATGGGACTTAATGGATATATCTGTTGGACATTACCTTCAGTTTCCATGGAATTCCTCCGGCTTTTTAATTTTTATTGAACAATTTATTGATTTCATTTAAGTCTTTAAAAGATAAGTTTTTATAAGCGAAGTCGCTTGGAGTTAATTGTTTTTTATCTTGAGCGGTGCAGTGAGAGATGATACGGAGCAATTCCTGCTTAAATTGCCCGGATAGTTTCTCGATACTCTCTTTTTTAAATAGTGTTTTGCTATAGTCAATGCTCATAGTCAAGCAATGCCCGGACACCATTCCCGAAACATCCAATTGATACTCCCTTTGATTCCTGGGATCCAGGGTATTTCCCATTGGTTGGTTGGCAATCGCAAAAGTACTTTGCATGGTGTCCGTATCGAATTGCCCTAAATAATTAAAACAAATTTGCGGGTTTAAGCAAAATTCAATATCTTCTTTGTAACGTCGATCAGTTAGGTATTTCAATATTCCATAACCGATTCCCCGGTGGGGTAATTGGTGCAAGTGTTCCTTGACTTCCTTGATCTGGCGTGACAAATCATTTTTATACGACATATCCAATATTACCGGGTATACAGAGGTAAACCACCCCACAGTCCTGGTAATATCGATATCCTTAAATATTTTCTCCCTTCCATGCCCTTCGAGGGCAACAAGAACCCGGTTTATCCCATAAACCGAGCTGATACTTAAGCCTAATGCAGTCAACAGGATATCATTGATTTCCGTGCCTAATGCTTCATTTACTTTGCCCAGCAGCGTTGTTGTTGTTTCTTCGCTCAAAATAAAAGACAGGCTATCGGTATCTTTATAAAAGTTATCCCCGGCAAAATCAGTTTTGATAATCGGCGCCGGGTTTTGTTCCAGGGCGCCCCAGTAATTTTTTTCCTTTAAAAATAATGAACTTTGGGCATATTCGACTTGCTGTTCCGACCAGAATTTGAACGAATCTGTTTTGGGAGGCAATACGAGAGGGGCGGAGTTTTTAAATTGATGATACAGGGTATCTATATCCTCAAATAATATTCGCCAGGAAATACCATCGATAACCAGGTGGTGAATAACGATTAAAAGGTAATCGCCCTCCTGGCAATGAAATAGGCCTAACTTCATCATGGGTCCCTTTTCCAGGTCGATACTTGCCTCAATACTTTCGGCATTTTCTCCAATAATTGCCCCGGCATTTTCATGCGCCCGTAAATCGTATATCTGCAATGAAAGGGGGTATTCTAATCCATGGTTGGTTTGAATAATGCGCCCTTCGGTTATTATGTAAGACATTCGCAAAGCATCGTGATGTTCCTGTATTTTCGAAAATATTGCACGCACAGTTTCTTCCCCGATTTCTTCCGCGAAATATAACATAACCGCATGATTGTAATGGTGGCGATAGCCCAAGGGCCTTGTAAAAAAACTTGCCTGGATGGGGGTTAAGGGGATTGTCCCAGTAATAAAGGATTGATCCGGGATACGCTGCAGTTTTTTTACCCGGGGGGCCAAATTCGCTATTACGGGATACTGGAAAAGATCTTTCATTTCCATTTTATACCCTGCACTGCTCATTCGCGAAATGATCTGGATCGCTTTGATGGAGTCTCCTCCCAGCATGAAAAAATTCTCATTTGTACTTATATTATTTCTTCCCAACACCTTTTCCCAGATTTCTACTAATTTTTTCTCCATATCACTGGAAGGAAGAGTATAGCCGACATTTTCTCTTAAACTAATTTCTTCAGGCCTGGGTAACGCCTTCCGGTCTACCTTACCATTTGTCGTTAACGGTATTTTCTCCAGTTGAACGAAATAGGAAGGGATCATATAATCCGGTAATTCCTTCACCAGTGATTTTCTTAATTCCGACATGCCCAATTCGCTGTCGCCGACGATATATGCGCATAAATATTTATTCCCTTCATCTTCCGTTCGCGCCAACACCACCGCTTCTTTTACCTCACTAGCCTTTAGTAAACAGTTCTCTATCTCTCCCAATTCGATCCGGTAACCCCGTATTTTTACCTGCTGATCGACTCTTCCGAAAAATTCGATGTTACCGTCCGGAAGCCAACGGGCCAGGTCGCCGGTTTTGTAGATAATATAGGTCTTATAGGACCTATCGGACCGATATTCAATAAATCTCTCCGCGGTTAATTCCGGGCGATTCAGGTATCCCCGGGCGATTCCGGCGCCGGAAATATAAAGTTCGCCGGTGACGCCTGTGGGAACAGCAACCTGGTATTTGTCTAGTATATAGATCCGGGAATTGTCCCCGGGTATCCCGATAGGAACGGAAGCGCCGCTGTCTTTGAGCGGATCAAATTTGTAAATCATACACCCCACTGTGGCTTCAGTAGGACCGTATTCATTATATATCTCTACTTTTCCTTTAAAGACTTCATGAATAGCCAACGCCAATTGCCGATCCAGGATTTCCCCCCCCACGATGAATCGTTTTAATATCATTGCCTCTTTGTATACAGCTTTTTCCTTGATTATTTTCAAATGAGAAGGCGTTAATTTCACAACTCCCACGATATCTTCCTCGATAATTCTCTCAATTAATAATACCTTATCCGTTTCGTTTTCGCCGTAAATTACCACGGCGTTACCCGTGATCAACGGCGTATATATCGAGGTGACGGTCAAATCAAAAGATATAGAAGTATACAACGGGAAATTCACCCGCTCCCCCTTGACATAGCACTTAGCGGCCCACCAGATATAATTGACAACCGATTGCTGCTCTACCATGACTCCTTTGGGTTTCCCGGTAGAACCGGATGTATATATGATGTAGGCAACCTGATTCGAATGATGAAGCCCGCGGCGCGGGCGCCCTTTCAGATGATTTGAATCACAAAAAATGGATCCCAAAAGCACTCTCTCACCTTCCCACCTTCTCACCTTCTCACCTTCTTGATCGTTGGCGACAGCCAACTTTTTTGCATTACTATCCTTCAACATATAATCAATACGTTCCTGGGGATAAGCAGGGTCTATGGGCATATAAGCGCCGCCGGATTTTAATATACCCAATATGGCGATAATCATTTCAGCGGAACGTTCCATCATAATGCCCACAATATTGTCCGGCAGGACGCCTTTTTCGAGTAAGAGCACGGCCAATCGGTCGGATTGCTCGTTTAATTTATTATAGGACAGGGTGATTGGGCAGGTTTGAGAACCTGCCCCTACGAGGGCGATATTGTCCGGGATTCGCTCTGCCTGTTCTGTAAATAATTGATAAATGGTTTTGTCTTTCGGATACTCTGCTTCGGTATCATTGAAATCATATAATACCTTTTTCTTCTCCTCTGCCGTTATGATCTCAATATCGGAAATTCTCCTGGATCTATCATCGATTACTTGATTTACAATATTTTTAAAATAGGCACTAAACCGGTTGATGGTTTCTTCTCTAAACAAATTTGTACTGTATTCAAACGTGAAAAACAGCTTACCGGTTGCTTCCACTCCTGTTAATGTCAAATCGAATTTCGCAGTTTTATCTTCATATCCATAGGGCTTCAAAACCAATCCCGATAACTCAACTTCAGACATCTCTATATTCTGCAATACGAACATCACATCGAAGAGCGGATTACGGGAAATATCCCTATTTGTCACTACTCGCTCGACCAGGTCCTCGAATTGATAGTCCTGGTTTTCAAAAGCGCTTAGAGTCTTTTCTTTTACTTCCTGGAGAAACTCGGTGAATCTCTTCGTCTCCGATGGGTAATTGCGCAGCGCCAGCGTATTGACAAACATACCGATGATTTTTTCTAAATCAGTATGCCTGCGTCCAGCAATAGGAGTCCCCACGACAATGTCTTCTTGACCGGTCACTTTGGATAGAAAGACGGTGTACAGCGCCAATAATACCATATACATAGTGGTATCCGTCTCTAATGTCAACTTTTTCAAAACTCCCGATGCTTCTTTGTCTATTTCGAAATGGAAATTGCCGCCTTCAAAGCTCTGGATTGATGGTCTGGCATAATCAAGCGGGAGCGCCAATACAGGGATTTCTCCTTCAAATTTTTTTATCCAGGAATCTTCCTGCCGCTTGATGGAATCTTTCTGCTTTTCGCTGTTCTGCCACTCTGAAAAGTCTTTGTATTGGACCATGAGTTCAGGTAAATCGTCACCTTGATACAAGGACATGAAATCGCTCACCAGGATATTGATGGATGTCCCATCCGAAATAATATGATGCATATCTACCATCAAAATGTGCCTGTCTTCTTTTTCTTTTGCCACCCCGACACGCAGCAGCGGCGACTTCGATAGTTCAAATGGTCGAATGAAGTTCATTAAAAAAGTTCGTGTTTGTCCGTGTTCGTCCGTGGCTAAATCTGTATATTCGATTTCAAATTCCACTTTGTCATCAATTTTCTGTACCGGCGCATCATTTACCAAATAAAAAGACGTTCTTAAACTCTCATGCCTTTGTATTAACCTTTCAAATATACTTTCAAACTTATCCCTATCTAAAACACCTTCCAAGAGCAATATCGCGGGCATGTTATAGGTTGTACCACCTGTTTCCATCTGCTGCAAAATGTATATCCGCTTTTGTGCTGATGATAAAGCATAATACTCCTTTTTTTCGACTGTCGATATAGAAAAGAAACGGGATTCTTCTGCCTGTCTTATAAATTCCGCTAATCCCATGATGGATGGAGTTTTAAATATTTGTGCCAGTGGGACCTTTACATCAAATTCTTTGTGTATCTTCGAGACCAGGATCGTGGCTTTTAATGAATGCCCTCCCAACTCGAAAAAATTATCTTCGATCCCTATGTTAAGATGGGGCAACGATAGTACGTCATGCCATATTTCCACGAGTTTGTTCTCGATTTCATTCCGCGGGGCCTTATGTGCACCTGCGCCATAGGCATTCTCATCAAGGTACGCGACTTCCGGTCCGGGTAAGGCTCTACGATCAACTTTCCCGTTGGCTGTTAACGGGATTGCCTTCATGGGAATAAAATAAGTCGGGATCATGTAGTCAGGGAAATCTTTTGAAAGTAAATCCCGGAGGTCAGCTAACAGGCTATTTTCCTCGATAACAACATATGCACACAGATACTTGCTTCCACTTGTATCCACTTGGTCGATGACTACCGCTTCTTTTACCTGTTCTACCTTCAATAATCGATTTTCTATTTCCTGCATCTCGATTCGATAACCGCGAATCTTAACCTGGCTATCTATCCTGCCTAAAAACTCGATGACGCCGTTCGATAACCACCGTGCCAGATCGCCGGTTTTGTAAAAAACCAGGGGGGCTTTTTTGTAAAATCCTAATAGGCTCCCCGCGCCGCGGGTCCCTGGATCCTTGAAAAAGCTTTTGCTTTTTCTATCGTGGTAACCCCGACAATCCCCTAAATCGTGTTTAAATTTCTCGGAAGTCAATTCCGGACTGTTCAAATACCCCCTGGCTACACCCTCACCCCCTACATATAACTCACCGGCTACTCCAGGGGGCAATAAATTACAATCCCTATCCAATACATACGCTAGCGAATTGGCGATGGGCCTACCTATGGGAATATTTTCGGTATATTCTTTATCTATTAAAAGAGTGGTGGAAAATGTAGTGTTTTCAGTGGGTCCATAACCGTTTATTACATTATGCTTGGGATACCTTGAACGCAAACGGTTGATGTGAGAAGATGACAACGCCTCACCCCCCACCAACAGATAGCGCAATCCTTTGAAAACCTCTACATCTTCATCCAGTACCTGGTTAAAAAACGACGACGTCATCCACATGAGTGAAATTTTATGCTTCGTAGTTATTTCTTTTAAAATCCCTGCTTCTAGAATATTCTCTTTGCTTTCCAGTACCAGTACCAGGCCATTTAGCAACGCACCCCAAATTTCCAACGTGGAAGCGTCGAACTCCAACGCCCCGGTCTGCAAGATCCGGTCATCCGCCCTAAGTTCTATGAAATTGGCATTCTTTACCAACCGCACTACATTCCGGTGATCCACCATTACTCCTTTGGGTATCCCAGTGGATCCGGATGTATATATTACATAAGCAAGGTTATCACCGCCCAGCCCAATCCCCAATTGTTCCGCCCGGAAATTTTTTAATTCCCTTAAATCATGACCGGTTTTATAGCGGTGGTCCCGTTTTATTTTTTTTCTTTCTTTTCCGCTCCTGTCGATTTTTATTAAGGCATCATACCTGAAACGGGTCAATTCATTTTCTATGGTATGTATCTTTTCGGAGAATTCCATGTCATATATCTCCGGGTAATCCCAGGCTAGGTCTTCAAGAAAAGACCGGGAAATAAAAAGTTCTTCCGACCAATCGGTTTTGGTTTTATAGCCCATACCACTATTCTCGTGCTTGAACCTCATCATGTCGGTTATCAAATCCTCTTTTAAATCCTGGTCCATGATATCCCCGATAAACAAGTATCCTCGGTTTCCCATCAGGTCAATAGCTTTACGGATCACATTTCTTAAATAGTTATGACCATGAAAACACTGGATAACACTGTTGATGATAACCAGGTCGAAGTCCTTCTCACCCAATTCGTTCAGCCGGTCAATCTCATGGGCGGCCGCACGCAGTAACTTTATATTTTTATGCCCTTCTTCCATGATTCGGCGCTTGTTCTTTTCGATAATGACTCCAGAGATATCTGTCCCGAAATACAATCCCACCCGAGGGGCAATGCGGTACATGCTAATTCCCGAAGCGGAGCCTATTTCAAGCACACGCATCTGTTTATGAAGCAGTGACTCCAACTTCCGGAGAACATTATCGCCGTATTCATCCATTTCCTCTTTAGGAATGGGTTCTCCTGTATAACTGCTGTTCCAACCTCCTCCTGTGACTTCATCCACCGCGGTCTCTCCCACATATTCCCAGAGTTTTCGGCTCATTAATTGGTTTTCTTCTGCTTCTTCTTCTCCGTAAACATTAGAACTGTCGATGCAAAAGAATGTTTTCAGGTTGGCTCCGCATTCCCACTGCAGCCGGTTAAGATTTTTGATGTACCGTTTTTGGGAAAGAAGAATCTTTATACCGGCGTCGTTTATCATTTTCTTGATTCGTTCAAGGGGATATGACGGTGAAATGGGGGTATAGGCAGCACCGGCTTTTAAAATGGCAAGCACCGCGGTTATCATTTCCAGGGACCTGTTCATCATAATTCCTACAGGTTGATCTGGCGCCACACGGTTCCCATAATACAAATAATTGGCCAACCGGTTGGATTGCTCGTGTAATTCGCGGTAGGTCAAATAGGAACGGTAAAGACGCAGTCCTACCCCTACCAGGGCAATATGGTCCGGGGTTCGTTCCACCTGCTCTTCAAACAAAACGGGAATGGACTTTTCCCAGGGATAATCTCGGATGGTATCATTAAACTCAAAAAGGACCTGTTGCTTTTCTTCTTCTGAAATGATCTCTATTTCTCTCAATTTTATGGTGGGTTCTGCGATGACGGTCTTAACGACATGCTTAAAATGGGAATCCAGTCTCCGGATGGTATCCAGCTTGAATATACCGGTATAATATTCAATATATATATAAACATCTTCATTCTGCTCATGAACAAAAAATGTCAGGTCAAACTTGGAAGTGGGGTTTTTATATTCAATAGCCGGCGAATACTCATCCAGAGCAATTACCTGCTCCAATGAAATCGTTGAATCTACCTCGCGGAAATTTTGGACCACCATGAGAATATCAAAGAGAGGATTCCTTGAAGGATCTCTCTCCGGGTCCAGTTTATCCACTAATTCTTCGAACTGGACATCTTGGTTCTCAAAACCCTTAATGCTGTTGGCAATCACTTCCGCCAAAAAGGTTTCATAAGGTTTTTGTCCATCAGGATAATTCCTCATGGCCAGTGTATTGACAAACATGCCTACCACGCCCTGGATATCCGCGTGTTGCCTCCCGGCAATGCCGCTCCCGAGTATGATATCGGTTTGCCCTGTATATTTATAAAACAACGTATTCAGCGCGGCCATTATGTTCATATACAGTGTCCCGCCATGTCGAGCGCCCAGGGCCTTAAACCGAACAGTATCTTCCCTTTCCAGCTTAAGCATGTGATAATCGCCTTGAAATGTAAACACGACCGGTCTTTTATAGTCGGTGGCCAGGTTCAGACGGGGTATTTCTCCTGAATATAATTGCATCCAGTAATCTTCCTGGTCCTTTATCCGGCCGCTGGCAAATAGTTGATTTTGCCATTGGGCGAAATCTTTATATTGAATGGGGAGTGGTTCCAATGACATCCCGGTCTCATAGAAATGAAGGAAATCTTCAGTAAGAATCGTATGCGAAGTGCCATCCGATACGATGTGATGAATATCCACTATCCAGACACAATTACCCCCCGGTAACATGATTAACCCCGACCGAATCAGAGGCGCTTTAGAATAATCAAAGGGACGAATGAAGTTTGTTAAAAGAGTCTGTGTTTGTTCGCCTACACCTCCAGCGTCCGCAGCAAAATATTCGATCTCAAACTCCACACTTTCATGAATCCGTTGGACGACAACATCATTTACACGTTCAATGGAAGTCCTTAAACTTTCATGTCGGTTGATTAATTGCTTAAATGCATACTCCAGCTTGTCTGCCTTTATTTCTTTTCCGAGGGGTAATACCATAGGGATATTGTAACTTATGCTGTCCAAATCCAATTGTTGAAGAAAAAATAATCGCTTCTGGGCAGACGACAATGGGTAATACTCTTTTTTTTCCACCGGTTCTATGGCCTGAAACTCCTCCTTTTTCAATCCCCGGATCAATTGTGCGATATCCCGGATGGTGGGCGTCCTGAATATATTCATCAATTCGACTTTTACATTCAGCTCTTTATGTATTTTGGACATCATAATAGTGGCTTTTAACGAATGCCCTCCAAGCCGGAAAAAATTATCATCGATTCCTATTGATATCTGCTCTTCCCCTCTGCTAAGAATCTCAGACCATATTTTTACCAATCTCTTTTCAATATCATCCCTCGGTCCAGTATAATTTTGATCAATTTCTAATTTCGGTTTCGGTAATGCGCCTCGGTCTATTTTCCCATTAGGGGTTAAAGGTATTTTCTCAAGCCGCATAAAATATGACGGGATCATATAATCCGGTAAATCCTTCGCTAGATAACCCCGAAATTCGGCTATCTTAAATTCCCTGGTTGAAACAAAATAGGCGCATAAATATTTTTCATCCGGCGCTTCTCCACCTTCCAATACTAAGGCTTCTTTTACGCCGCTTACATTTAGTAAACGATTCTCTATTTCAGCCAATTCTACCCTGAAACCGCGAATTTTTACCTGGTTGTCTATTCTTCCAATAAATTCGATATTGCCGTCAGGCAACCAACGCCCCATGTCGCCGGTTTTGTATAAAATATAGGACTCATAGGACCTATAGGACCTATTAAATTTAAATCTCTCTGCGGTTAATTCCGGCTGGTTGAGATAGCCCCTGGCTAATCCCACGCCGCCCACGCAGATTTCCCCCTGCACGCCAATGGGACAACATTGACCCCTCTTATCCAGGATGTAAACCTTGATATTACGCCGGGGTTTCCCAATTAACGATTGCTCACCTTCCGATGTACCGTCGCAGTGATATGTAGTCGTTTCCACCGAGGCTTCGGCAGGTCCATAAGCATTAATAATCCGTCCATGGTGGTTTATATGCTGTCGACACTTTCTTATCAGATCAATAGGGACATATTCACTGCCCAGGGACAGGCAGGTTAAATCCGGTAGTTTTTCCTCCGGGTCGGCGGGGTCGATTAACGACACCAATTCCTTCATCAACACGGGTACTTCATCAATGTTATTGACTCGCTGGACCTTTAAATAATCCAGGTACCGGGCCACATCCAGGCGCAATTCTTTAGTGATTACATGTAAAACTCCACCGGAGATCAACGGGGGAAATATTTGTTGGATAGAACCATCTGAAGCAAATGAATTGGACAACAAAACCTGGTAACCGACACGGTGTTCAAATTCATCCACGGCCCAGGTAGTAAAATCAGTAAAAGATTTATGATTGATCATCACTCCCTTGGGGCGGCCAGTAGAGCCAGAAGTGTAGATGATATAGGCGAGATGACCTGAATGATGAATGATGAATGATGAATGATGAAAAGGCGCCTGCGGCATGCTTTTTAGTTTACAATTAACAATTAACAATTGACAATTAACAGTTATTTTATTCCAGTATTCCTCCATTCCTAATAAAACTTTTGCATTACTATCCGCTAACATATAGTCGATCCGTTCCCTCGGATACTCCAGATCGATAGGTAGATAAGCGCCGCCGGATTTTAAGATGCCCATGATACCAATTATCATTTCCACTGATGGTTCCATCATGATAGCCACAATGGTATCCGGCAGGACGCCTTTTTCGATTAATAACCTGGCCAATTGATCGGATTGTGTATCCAATTGATGGTATGTTATACAGACTGGGCAGGTTTGAGAACCAGCCCCTACGAGGGCGATATTGTCCGGGATTCGTTCTGCCTGTTCTTTAAATAATTGATGAATGGTTTTATTCTTAGGATACTCCGCCGCCGTATTGTTAAACTCATACAATATTCGGTTTTTCTCCTCCTCTGATAGAAGCGTTAACTCCCCTACCTCTAATTCCTTTTTTTTAATTACCTGGTCAACTAAAGTACAGAATTGTCCGACAATCCTTTCTATAAACTCTTCATTATAGACATTACCATTATATTGAAATGTGATGCTTAATCGATCCGATCCTCCTAAAATAACGTTAAAGTCATAATTGGTTTGCTCAAATACTTCAACCTTATCTAATTTTATCGATGTTTTATTCTGCTTATTCTTTTTCTTTTCATAACCTTTGATTTGTTCAGCTATCGGGTAATTCTCAAATACAAATATGTGATCGATTAAATTTTGTTTCAAGGTAGTCAATGCTTGAATTTCAGGTAATGGATGGTAATGATGGGGTTCACTGTCTAATGCTTCCCGCTGGACTTGTTGAACCAGTATATAAAATTTCATTTTATATTCAAAATGAATTCGTACCGGGATGGTATTAATAAATAAGCCCACCATGGACTCCACTCCTTCCAGTTCAGATGGGCGGCCGGACACAACCGTACCGAATACTACATCTTCTCTACCGTTGTATTTTCCCAGGAGAATTCCCCAAAGCGTCTGGGTCACTATATTTAATGTAACATTATTCTCGACCGCCAATTTATTCAATCCGGCTGTCTTTTCCATGTCCAATACTACCGAAACCATTTCGTTTCTATAGCGTTTCTCCTCTTTCGTTGATGTCTCTATCACTACCGTGGGAATTCCTGTTTGCTCCTCAAACGAATCCAGGTAGTTTTGCCAATACCGGGTGGACTCTTCGTTATCTTTCTTTTCAAGCCACATGATATAGGTGCGATAGGGATTTATTCCCGGTAACCGGTAAGGGATATTCTCCCTATTTGCATTGTATATCTCGAAAAAATCGCTGTTTAATATTCCTAAACACCATCCATCCATTAATATATGGTGAAAACTCCAGGTAAATTCATACTCGGAGTTCTCAACCTGGAGAATCGCTACCCGCATTAATACGTCCTTACTTAAATCGAACGATCGGTTTTTATCGTTTGCCTTAAATTCTGAGATAAAAGTCTCTTTTGCCTCCCTTGTCTCTAAATTGCTTATATCCTGGTAATAAAAATCAATGTTCCTATCCCGCAAAACCAACTGTACCGGTCGCTCGATATCTTGATATACAAATGCCGTACGTAATATATCGTGACGTTTAAACAACTCATCCAAACTTTTTTTAACCAGGTGTATCTCCAATTCGCCTTGCAAACGGTAGGACGCCTGCTCGAAATAGGAATAAGACGAATCATCCGCCAACGCATGAAATAGCATTCCTTCCTGCATGGGGCTTAATGTATACAGGTCCTCCAGGTTTGGGTACAATGTTATTAACCGGTCGATGTTTTCGATGGACAAGCCTTGATAGGTAAAATCAGAGGGAGTAGGCTCCTTTTCTTCCTTTGCGCAGCAATACGCGATAATATTGATGAGTTCAGTTTCGAAATTTCTAAGTAGGGGGGTAATCGTATCCGGCTTGAAGTGCGTTTTATTGTATGAGATAGTCATGGTTAACCGGTTATTGGTCACTATACCGGATACATCGAGTAAATAATCCTGTTTATTATTTGAACTCTGCGGGTTCCCGGCGGATTCTTTTGCTATTTCAAAAGACGATATTTGCTTTACTTCCGTATCAAATTGCCCTAAATAATTGAAACTGATTTGGGGCTTTAATTTAAATTCAATCTCTTTTTTATTCTCTTCTCCGCTAAGGTATTTCAATATTCCATAGCCCATTCCTTTATTGGGAATTCGTCGTAATGTCTCTTTTATTTCTTTGATCTGGCGACCGGGTTGATCCGGGTAACAAATATCAAGCAATACGGGATATACACTGGTAAACCAACCCACTGTCCGGCTGATATCAATACCCTCCAGTATCTCTTCTCTTCCATGACCCTCCAGTGCTATCGATACTCGTTCTTGCCCAAAAGTCCTTTTTATACCCATTCCCAGAGCCGTCAATAATATATCATTAATTTCTGTTTTAAAAACTTCATTTACTTTTGTTAATAGGCGCTCGGTATCCTCCTCTGTCAAGCTAAACGATAAACTCACGCCGTCTTTAAAGTAGTTGTCAACCTCCTGGTAATCTTTCGGTATCTGGGGGACGAGCGATTCAAACGATTCTAGCTTTTTCCAGTAGTTTTTCTCTTTCAAAAATATTTTACTATTTGCATATACGGATTGTTTCTCCGACCATAGTTTAAATGAATCTGATTTCGCCGGTAAAGCAAAGCTCTTACCCTGGCGATATTGGTTGTATAATGTTTCTATATCTTCAAATAGTATTCGCCAGGAAACGCCGTCGATGACCATGTGATGGATGACAATCAATAAGCGATCACCATCATCCATGTGAAATAGTCCTAACTTCATCAGCGGACCATTTTCAAAATCGATACTTGCCTGGATTTCGTTTACTTTCATATTAAGTTCTTCTAATCCGGTTTCCCTGTTTCTTAAATCATATTCATCTAAGGAGAGTGGATAGTTTAATCCGTGATTGATTTGAGGTACCGTGTCATTTACTCCATTTCCATCATTTCCCGGGTTTATTTTATACGTCATGCGCAGGGCATCATGATGTTCCTGGATTTTTGTAAATACCTTCCGAACGATCTCTTTTTCCAGTTCTGATTTAGAATAAAACATGACGGCCTGGTTATAATGATGCGGGTCGATATGAGATTGCTGGAAGAGCATTCTTTGGATAGGAGTTAAAGGGATTGTGCCGGTAATGACCGATTGATCCGGGATGCGTTTTAATTTTGTTACCCTTGGCGCTAATTTCGATATAGCCGGATATTGGAAAAGGTCTTTCATCTCAAGCTTATATCCTGCACCGCTCATTCTTGAAATAACCTGGATGGATCTGATTGAATCTCCTCCGATCATAAAAAAATTTTCATCGATACTGATGTTTTTTCTGCCCAGTACTTCTTGCCATATTTCTACTAATTTTTTCTCCACAGGGCTTGACGGAAGAGTATAAGCGACATCTTCTCTTAAACTTATTCCTTCGGGGTCAGGTAAGGCATTGCGATCGACTTTCCCATTAGCGGTTACAGGGATCTTATCTAAAATTACATAATTCGCCGGGACCATAAAACCTGGTAAATGTCTTAGCAGGTATTCTCTCAATTGTGAAACCGGGATATTATGATCGCAAACAATATAGGCGCATAAAGATTTGCCCCCAGTTTTATCGGTCAGGCAATTTATGACTGCTTCTTTTATATTTTCGTGCTCGAGGAGTTGGTTTTCGATCTCACCCAACTCGATTCTTTGCCCTCTTATTTTAACCTGGTGATCAATTCGCCCCAGGAATTCTATATTTCCATCATCCAACCAGCGGGCCAGGTCTCCGGTTTTGTAAATAATATAGGTCTTATAGGACCCATAGGACCTATATTTAATAAATCTCTCCGCGGTTAATCCCGGGTTGTTTAAATAACCTTCAGCTAATCCGACTCCACTTATACACAATTCCCCCGGCACTCCTACCGGTTGCAGGATTAAATTTGAGTTCAGTATATACACCCGATGATTGGCAACAGGTTTACCGATACTGGGGAATCCCTCGAAATTCGGCCCTGGTTCTACTAAAGCCCATGTAGTCCACACTGTATCTTCGGTAGGGCCATACAAATTATACAACTTAAATGGATATGTTCGCGTCGGGTAACGACTCAATTTATCACCTGCCGCGCACAATGATTTTAAGGCAACGCCCTCATTTGGCCACCACTCCTCCAACAAGTATTCGGCCAAAACGGTGGGCTGAAAAGAAATGGTTATGCCACGTCGTATTAGCCAATCTCGCATTTGTATAGGAGATAATAGGATTTCGTTATCTGCGATATGGAGAGCGGCCCCGCTTGCCAGGCATGGCCAAACCTCGAATCCCATTGCATCAAAGGCGGGATTAGCTACCTGGCTCATCCGGGATTCCTGGTTCTCTTCAAAGATACTTTGATGAAAATTTATGAGATTTACAAAATTCTTATGCTTGATCA
>JAUPLE010000807.1 GCA_030837085.1 Acidobacteriota bacterium
GCTTCCTGAGTTCATCGAGTGTAAAGATCTACTCCAGAAATGACGGTTTGCCCAATGAAACGATTCTTGCCGCGATCCAGGATAAAAAGGGCAGATATTGGTTCGGTACTACCGAAGGCCTGAGCTGTTATGACCGGGGAAAATTTATCAATTATACGACAAAAAATGGCTTACTCAATAATGTAATCAATACATTAATGGAAGACCGTCGGGGAAATATATGGATCGGTACTCCCCAGGGCCTTAGTATTTATTCATCAGGTTCATTCCGTAATTATACGGAAAAGGATGGTTTACCCAGCGATATCCTGTTCGGTTTAGTGGAAGCCCGGGATGGAACCGTCTGGCTCTGTACCAGGAAAGGTCTTACCTATTTCAGTAACGGGAAATTCAGTGCTCCTCCATTTAACCTGGAACAAACCGGTGTTTTCTATATCATAAAAGATGCCGGGGGGGATATCTGGTTTGCCTCCCGGACCCGCCTCTACCAATATTCCAGAAACCAATTAACTGATTTCTCGACCCGGTACAATTTACCTGGGAATGACATTAATACGATATTCGAAGACAGTAAAGGCAAAATATGGCTCGGTACGGAAGGTGGGTTAAGTTGTTTCGATAAAGGAAAATTCACCCACTACTCCACTAAAAACAGTGCCCTGCTGGACAATGTCTGCTTGTGTATCCTGGAAGACCGGCAGGGGAAAATGTGGGTCGGCCATTCCAAAGGACTATCTTGTTACGACGGCAAAGAGTTTAAAACTTATACTTCTGAAAGAATGGGGCTGACCGCCAAGTCCTGGTTGACTGGCATAAAAGACAATCGCGGCAGTTTGTGGTTTGGAACCACTGCGGGAGTAGTTACCTTTGATCCCCCACCGGTGCAACTCAACACTACACCTCCACCAGTCTATATCACTGGCGTCAAAGTCATGGAAAAAGAAATCCCCCTGGCCGGGTCCAAACCCTTTGCCTATAATCAAAATATTTTCCGCTTCAACTTCGTGGGCATCAGTTTCACTGTCCCCACCGGTATTCAGTATAAATACCGCATGGAAAACATCGATAAGGATTGGCAAACCACCAAAGACCGCTCTTTGTTCTATCCCTTTCTTCCCCCCGGTTCTTATACCCTCAAAGTCAAAGCCATCAACGCCGATGGCGTCGAAAGCGTGCAACCGGCGGAGTACTCTTTTGTCATCCGCCCCCCTTTCTGGCAAACCTGGTGGTTCATGTTTTTTGTAGGACTGTTTTTATGCGGTCTTTTGTTCTTAGGACTGCATTGGCGCGTGAAACGCATCAGGGAAAAGGCCGAACTTAAAGCCAGGGGCATCGAATTAGAGGCCAGGAACCGCCAACTGGTCATTTCCCAGCGCATGGAATTGATGGGCACCCTTGCCGCCGGCACGGTACACGATTTAAAGAACCTCTTAGCCGTGATTATCGGTTATTCCCGCTTAATGGGCCAAAAATACCGGGAAGCCGGTGAAGACCATCAAAATATCGAAATTATCAAAGATACCGCCGCTACCGCGGTTCAAATGGCCAAACAAATCCTCTCCTTTACCAGGCAAAAAACACCTTCCCATGAATCCGTCGATCTGGGTTTGGAACTGACGGAAATCCTCGATACCCTGAAAATTACTCAACCCAAAAACATCCATATCATGCGCCAACTCCCGTCGGAACCACTTCTATTTCCCATTAATCCCGCCCGGTTCCAGCAACTGGTCATGAACCTCTGTCTGAACGCTTTCCAGGCCATGCCCAACGGCGGCCAATTAAAGATATTCCTGACCTCCGCTGCAAATAATGAGATAATCCTTGAAATCTCCGACACCGGCGCAGGCATTACAAAAGAAAACCTGGATAAAATCTTTGATCCTTTTTTCACTACCAAAGAACAAAGCCAGGGTACCGGCCTGGGCCTCTTCGTCGTCAAGCAAATCGTGGAAGAATACCAGGGCAAAATACAAGTTCACAGCGACCCCGGCAAGGGTACATCCTTTGTTATAAGATTTCCATCTCCTTTTGCCTCCGGCGGCCAGGGGCTCTTTTGAAAAACCGCCCCTGAACCCCACAAAACTTTTGTTAGCTTCCCAAATCACACAATTTAATGTATAATACTCTCTTCCCAAAGGCTAGAGGTATCAAAATGATCAAAATACTCATTATCGAAGATGTCGATCACTTAAGAAAACTTATTAGAAACGACCTGGAAACCCAGGGCTTCCGCGTAGACGACGCCCCTGACCTGAAAACCGCTGCCTGGAAACTCACACAAGGAACCTATGATATTATCATCCTTGATTTAATCCTGCCGGACGGCAACGGTATCTCCCTCATGGACAAATTCCCGGGAAAAACCGTTGGCCGTACCATTATCATCACAGCCAACCCCACCATCCCCGGCGTCGTCGAAGCCATCAAAAAAGGCGCCTATAATTACCTGGAAAAACCCGTGGAACCGGAACTCCTTACCGCCCAGGTTAATCAGATAATTCAACTCAACCGCTTAAAAAACGGGCACCGCGCCATGTCCACGGAAATGGCCGCCAATTTCAATTTTGCCGATATCATCCATGAAAGCAAACAAATGGAAGCCGTCATCAATAGGGCCAGTATCCTCGCCGAGACCGACAACACTATCCTACTCCAGGGCGAAACCGGTTCTGGCAAAGAAGTCCTTTCCCATGCTATTCATAACCACTCCAAACGAAAGAACAACGTTTTTATCCCCATCAATTGCGCCGCCATTCCAACCGAACTCTTCGAATCCGAATTATTCGGGTTTAAAAAAGGCGCTTTCTCCGGCGCCACATCCGACTACAATGGCCGTTTTATCCAGGCCGATCAAGGAACCCTTTTCTTAGACGAAATCGCCGAATTCCCCCTGGCCGTCCAGGCCAAATTACTTCGTATCCTCGATGAGAAGACCATTTACTCGTTAAAAAGCCGGCAGCCCGTTACCGTTGATGTCAGGCTTATTACCGCCACTAACAAGGAACTGGCGCAAGAAGTCAAAACCAAACAGTTCCGAAGCGACCTCTATTATCGCCTCCAGGAATCCACTATCATTATCCCCCCGCTGCGAGAACGGCAAGAAGACATACTCCCCCTATTCCGCCATTTCATCAAAGTCTTTAATCACGTTTACCACAAAGAGGTTTCCCAGGTCAGCAGAGAGGTTGAACATTACCTCCTGGGCCACCACTGGGAAGGAAATGTCAGGGAACTCAAAAACACAGTAAA
>JAUPLE010000081.1 GCA_030837085.1 Acidobacteriota bacterium
ACAGAGGTTCCGAGCCTGACACTGTTCAGAGCGGAATTCTCTGGTTCAGTCCTACGAGATGGGACCCCCAGCATGGGGGCGCAGTGGGGGGTAACTTGTTTCATTTTTTTTTTATTGGTATAATTTAACCATGAACATTAAGTGGAAATTAGAAAATACGGAGGCCACCATGAAACTAAAACACTTTAAATATACCTTTGTTATTTTATTTGCGATCGGTTTGGTATTGCTTTCAGCGCCTGTACTTTCCGCGGCAATCATTATCGATCACACGTGCACGGATATCACCAAAATCCCGGATTCCTGGATAACCAAAGTCAAAAATACACTCCGGGTCCATTACGCCCATACCTCCCACGGGTCGCAAATCACCACGGGACTTGAACGGTTAGCCGATTCGAATTCTAAGTATAGCTATTCATACGACTACTGTTCCGTGCCCACCACTTCCGGAGCGTTAAAGTTAATGGACGGCCAGTACATTACCGATTACTGCGAAAGCTACATTACACCGGAACTGTACTGGCAGGGTACAACCGCACTGGATATCACGCGGTATAATCTAAATAATTATTCATTCGAAATTTCAGAGTGGGCCTGGTGCAGCCAACTGGATTACTACAATTACGACGAGGCGAAGGACTACCTGGACGCCATGGCCCAATTGGAAAGCGAATATCCCGGGGTCACGTTTATTTATATGACCGGAAATGCCCAGGGCGCCGAACAGAACCGCGAAAGTAGGAATAACCAGATTCGTAATTATTGCCGGACAAACAATAAAGTCCTGTTCGATTTCGGCGACCTGGACTGCTGGTATAACGGCGAGCAGTATAAGGTGGGCTCGCTGCCCATGGAACATCCCCATTACAACGGCGACGAGGCGGGTCATACCACATACGAAAGCTGCGAAAACAAAGCCAAAGCTTACTGGTGGATGCTGGCGCGAATCGCTGGTTGGAGCGGCCCTGTAACCACAAACCCGGTTATCAATCTTAATAAAACCCAGTTGACCTTTAATTATGAAACCGGCGGCAGCCAACCCGCCAGCCAGACTTTTACCATCAGCAACAGCGGGACCGGTACATTGAATTGGTCGGTGGCGGATAACGCCGGCTGGCTCGCTTGTTCTCCGACGTCCGGTACAAATACCGGGGTAATTACCGTTTCCGTGAACACTGGAGGTTTGGCCGCGGGGACTTACACGGGCGTCATCACCATTAGCTCCACCAATGCCTCCAATTCGCCCCAGACCGTGAACGTGACCTTTACCGTTACCAATCCCCCCGTCAACCCGCCGGAAATTTCAATAAATCCGGCTGAATTGTATTTTAGTGCGGTCATTTCAGGGCCGGTCACCGGGCCGCAACAAGTAAGGATCGAAAACACCGGGGGCGATACACTCAATTGGAGCGCCGCTTCCGACAGCGCATGGTTAAGTTGCACGCCCACTTCCGGGACCGGCGACAGTATAATATCCGTTTCCGTGGACCCCAGCGGTTTGTCTGTCGGCAGTTTCACGGGAACGATTACCATCAGCGATCCCGCGGCTTCCAATTCGCCCCAAACCGTGACCGTTTATCTCACTGTAATCGATGCATCGGAGGACCAGGCGCCCTTCGGAAGCTTCGATTCTCCAACCGAAGGTTCCACGGTCATGAGCAGCATCGCCGTGACCGGTTGGGCCCTGGATGATATAGGAGTCGAATATGTAAAGATTTACAACGGCGATACTTACATTGGGGATGCGGTATTGGTGGAAGGCGCACGGCCCGATGTGGCGGCCGCCTATCCTCAATACCCGAACAACAGCCGGGCAGGGTGGGGCTATATGCTGCTGACTTATTTCCTTCCCAACGGGGGCAACGGGACATATACGCTTTATGCCAAAGCCGGGGATTCAGCGGGTCATGAGACTACGTTAGGTTCGAAAACCATTACTTGCGACAATGCCAATGCGGTGAAACCTTTCGGCGCCATCGATACGCCCTCGCAGGGTGGGACTGTATCCGGTAAATTCTCTATGAACTGGGGCTGGGTGTTGACCCCGCAGCCCAACAGTATTCCCACCAATGGTTCTACTATTAATGTGTATGTTGACGGCGTCAACCTGGGGCATCCTACATATAATATCTACCGGGCGGATATTGCAACGCTTTTCCCCGGCTATGCCAACAGTAACAATGCGGTGGGTTATTTTAACCTGGACACTACGGGGTACGACAACGGTGTGCACACTATCGCATGGATTGCAGCAGACAGCGGGGGAAATTCCGACGGCATCGGCAGTCGCTTTTTTATGATTAATAACTCTTCATCCGATATGGATAAATCAGGGGGTAGAGTTCAGGGGCCAGGGATTAGGGAAAACCGTAGGGGCTCCGCTGCATTTTCCCCATGTTCGCCCATTTTCGCTCCATGTTCACCCAACTCCGAACACCCCGGAGCGGTGAGAGTCTTAAAAGGTTATAAAGATGATGCCTCCCAGCAATCGGTTTATCCCGGGGAATCCGGTATCATCGATGTCGTCATCCGGGAATCGGAACGGGTGGTTATCGATTTCGGTAATGTTCCTATGGCCCCCTTGAAAACGCTTCCCATCGGTTCGACATTGGACAGGGAAAGGGGTATCTTTTATTGGCTCCCGGGTCCGGGTTTTATAGGCAAGTATGAATTGACGTTTGTCGATCGTCGTACAAATGGCTTAAGGAAGGTGAATATCACGATTCAAGCGAAATGATTAGCCGCTAAGAACGCGAAGACACGCGAAGTTCTTTCCGCATGGTTATCTTTCCAATTCAATGGTCCAGGTTTCCGAGCCGGACTGAAAGGTGACCTCATTTTCCGCGATTTGAATTAATTTGACTCCATTAATTTTCTCACCCTCTTTGAGGTAACGACTATTTATTAATGCCAGGCGCCGCCCCGGGATCTCAGACCAGAGAATACCGGTAAGCTTTAACGCGGGGTGCTTTGGCTTTGTTTCCCGGTCAACCGTTTTGTCGTCAACCGGTTGAACGGGTTCTTCCGCTTTTGCGGGCTGCGGCAATAGGTTGTTGTTTGATCCCGAGGCGCCTGCCGAAGGTTTCGATTGCTCACTACTCTTTTTCTCCGGCAATGATTCCCAGGGTGAAATTTTCTCTAATTCGGGGGCCTGTGTCGGTATATTTATCGAGGGAGCCCCTGTCGAAGAGGTATCCTGTTGTTTTTCCACTACAGGTTTTCCTGTCGGTTGAATGATAAACCACCCGATAATCCCCAACAGTAAAAAAGCCGACAAGGCGGCGAGGAATTTGTTAATTGCCGGGGGAGACCCGGGCTGCCGCCGGTAAATGGGAGGATTTTCACTTTCCTGGTTTTCGCCTTTCCGCGGCGTGGACTCTTCCTCGAGTTTTTTTAAGGCCCTCAATATCGAACTCAATTCTTAATACTCCTCAATTTTTGTTTAAAACAAGATGGGGAATTATTAATTCCTTTTTCTGATTGTAAATAACAATTTTTGTCCTGGCGCCCACAATGCCGTCTACCACGATTCCATGTGTTTCCTGGATTTTTTCCACGGCTTTCCTGGTTGCGTCATCATAGACATAATCCAATTTTATCCCGGTAAAGCCAATATCCCGCAGCAGCATTTTGAGTGTAAAGATAGATTCCTTTGGGGCGTCCAGGGGAATGTCGCCCCTGCAATTGAGAAAATCTTTCCAGGGGATGTAAGCAATGCCGGACCAATAGGATTTCATTTCTCCTGGAGTAATTTTTATTATTTCCTCTTTTTCGCCTTCGCCGCCTTTGAAAACAAGTTCATCGCCGTCGATTTTAATAAGGGTAAGGCAGCGGGGAGAAAGCGCCCCCGCCGGCGAAAAGAGCAGGACAGCGGGCAGGTTTAAGCGCATGACCAGGTCCCAATCGTTGTTAAGGGTTAAAATGTAAAAATTATTCTGGGCGGCGGCAAGCTGGAAAAAAGCGCTGTCATCATCCATGTCATCCAGGTAGGGATTAAGCACGGGCGTTGTTTCCCACAGGGACATGGCTGTTTTTAGAGCGCTGAGCCGGGATGAGCGCCCCGTTATATTAGCGAGGAAATCGACTAATTTCGTGGGTGTTTTTGCCGCGGGTTCCTGTTTCCCGGTGGAATCGGCGAGGGCAGCGGAGTTTCCATTTACTGTTTCTAGTTTCGTGGTGGATTTCGAGTGAAAGACGCTGGGAATTTGGAACAGCAGTATGATAATCAGCCCAAGGCAAACCATGGCCAGGAACACGGTTAATATTTTCCCATTCATGAGTTTATGGAAAGAGTTTTCTCGGCCGGTTTGCAGTTCCTTTATAGCGTTCCTGGCAATACCTCCTGTAACCTGGGGCCGGTTAAAGCCGTAGGCGGCCAGTAAGGCGCGGTCGCAAGCGATATTGATTAACCTGGGAATGCCGCCGGAGTAATTATAAATCAAGCGGTATGCCGATTCGGTAAACATTTCCACTGTTTTCTGGGAGGCGATTTTGACCCGGTGGCGAATATACTCCCTGGTTTCCTGGCGGCTGAGGGGAGTTAGTTGCCAACTTAATGTAATGCGCTGCCGCAACTGTCTGAGTTCGTAAGAATCCAGCGTTTTCCGCAGTTCGGGTTGGCCCACCAGGATCATTTGAAGTAATTTACCGGTATTGGTTTCCAGGTTGGAGAGCAATCGTAATTGTTCCAGGACGTCTTTGTCCAGGTTTTGCGCTTCATCGATCAAGAGCAGGGCGCTTTTCCCCTGGGCTTTTTTCGCCATAAGAAACACATTAAGCGTATCGATAAGATTTTTGATATTATCGGCCGTTGAGTCGATGCCGAATTCGTCGTTGATGGTCCGCAGCAGTTCAATGGAATTGAGACGGGGATTAAAAATATAGGCCACTTCGGTATTTTCATCCAGGTTTTCAAGGAAAGCCCTGCAAAGAGTTGTTTTGCCGGTTCCTACTTCGCCGGTAATTTCCACGAAACCGTCCCCGTGGGAGATGGCGTAGTTCAGATGGGCGATTGCTTCCTCGTGGCTCCTGCCCAGGAAAAAGTAGCCCGGGTTGGGAACCAATTGGAAAGGTCCTTCTTTGAATCCGAAAAAATCATTATACACGTTTTACCTCGAAGCAATATTATATCATAAAAAACTTTTGCGGGGGGGGGTAAGGGGGGGCAGTTTTCTCGAAAAGCGCCCCCCCGGGAGATTAATTTTGCCTGGTCCATTATTTTTTGATTGTTTTCTTTTTCATATTTTGTTAAAATAATATTCTAAAATACAAAAAACAAAAAGGAATACAAAAAGGGGATCGTCATATGAAACAAATATGGGTTCCAGTGATGATCAAGGAGGAACCATGGAGAAGGACAGTCATTATTATGTAATTTATTTTTTGTGCCTGGCGGCCGGGTTTGATCCCGAAACTGCGTACGTTTTGTCTTACAGCTCGCAGTATGTGGATGATGCAAGGGATGGCCGCAAAAAAGAGCTGGTTGATCAAAATTCCAAGAATGTGTACCAATTTGACCCTATCCGCACTTCCCACAACGGATTTGAGTCCATTGGCACCGATGTGCAGGAAAAGATTTACTATCCTTTCCACTTTTTGCCCGGTCTTAGAGGTGACAGCTTTGATCAAAAGATGATCACCCGGATGGGCAGCGAGGGGGAGTTGTTTGAAGACCTTATAAAGGAAGCGCTGAAGAGCAACGATCTTTATCGAATCGGCATTGCCCTTCATGTACTGGCCGATACATATTCCCATTCCGATTTTTCCGGCCTCTGGACCTGGGGTAATGATATTCACCGTGTCAATTATATCCCGGCCAGGAGGGGCTGGTTCTTTAACCTGATGACGAAATGGAAATGGATTACAATGCGAAAATGGCTTGAAGCGACTCCCGCGGTCGGTCATTCCCAGGCTTTTAAATTCCCGGATTTTCCATACTTGAATTGGAAATACTTTGATTACCAGGGGAATATGCATTCTGTTTCCAATTCTTTCAAGTACAGGGATGGGTTCTGGGATTTGTATGAACTGATAATATTAGCTTATGCGCAATCGCAAAATTTACAGCCGCGGCTCAACCCGGATATACTCATGCAAAAATTGTGGGATGGAATCAGGAGGCCCGGCAGCCTGAAAAAACGGTGTAAGTACTGGCAGCAAGTAATCGTTAAGTTTGCCGATGAATTCAAACTGCAAATCCCGGATTGGCACTTCAAATATAGGGAAACGGATTGGGAAAGCGACGTGGCAAAGAGATTGAAAAAATTCTTTTTTTTCCCGTCGCTAAAAATGAAGTTAAAAGTCTCAAAAGAAGATTTTGAAAAATCACATTTTCACAATTTTCATGTAGCGGCGAGGGAGCACCGGCTCTTTGTGATGCAGGAGATCAACGAATATTTATTCGAAGAACAGAGAAAAAAGGCCACCGGGGTTGAAGTTAGCCCGAAAAAGATGGCCATTTCCCTGGAATACATCAATGCCACCAGGGAAAAGAAGATCCTGGAGTAGTGAAAAAGAGAAATCTTTTTTAATGAACTTAGCCGCCAGGGCGCATAGGTATTTTAGCGGCAAGGATTTCACTAAGCTCTATACTCTCCGCGTAAAAAAGTATATAATATTCATGGAGGTCATGTACAAATGAATAAGAATGCTCTACTGTCAAAAAAATTTTGGCTGTCGGATTTTATGATTATGGGTTACTTTGCCTTCCCGGTATTGGTTTTACACTTGATCGCCATTAAAGGCTATGGCTACTTCCGGGACGAGCTTTATTATTTCGCTTGCGCCAATCACCTGGATTTCGGGTATGTCGATCAACCGCCCCTTTCCCTGGCGCTGCTCAAAGTTATCCGCATTGTATTGGGCGATTCCTTAGTCGCCTTGCGTATTTTACCGGTATTGAGCGCCGCTTTATTTATTTTTACTGCCGGTTTGATGGCCCGGGAATTGGGCGGTAAAAAGTTCGCCATTGCACTAACATGCGCCGCTGCCTTTGCTCCCCTGGGAAATTTTTTTCTCTTCAATTTTTATTCCATGAATTTCCTGGATCTTCTTTCCTGGTCCGCGCTCATCCTGGTTGTCCTGCACATCATTAAAACCGGTAACCCTAAATACTGGCTATTATTCGGTTTAATCGCCGGACTGGGACTGCAGAATAAAATTTCCGTTCTTTTTTTAGGTTTCGGACTCGCCGTTGGCATTCTTCTCTCTAAAGAACGGAAACATCTCAAGAGTAAGTATTTATGGTTTGGGGCCGGAATTGCCGTGCTTTTATTTCTTCCTTATATTATATGGAATATGTCCCACGGTTGGCCGGCACTGGAATTTATTGAAAACGCCAGCCAATATAAAAATGTCCCGGTGAATCCCATCCAATTCCTGCTGGGACAAATTCTTTACAATAATCCCCTTACTATTCTCGTATGGCTGCCCGGGCTGTGGTATTTCTTTTTTAATAAGGAAGGAAAAACATACCGCTTATTCGGGTGGACGTACCTGGCTATTTATATTTTGTTTACCATCCAGCACGCCAAGGATTATTACCTGGCCGGGATTTATCCCATTTTATTCGCCGGGGGGGCCGTTCTCCTGGAAAAGCGGTTCGAGAAATTGCGCCGGAACTGGCCCAAACCGGTGTTAATCGTATTAATCATCGGCGCTTCGCTGTTATTGTGTCCCATCACGCTCCCGATATTGCCGGTGGAAACCACGGCGGCCTTTGTAAAATCATTGGGATTATCCGGCTATGCCCAGGAAAGGCAGCGAATGGGACCCTTGCCGCAACATTTTGCCGACATGCACGGCTGGGAAGAAATGACGGAAAAAGTGGCGAAAGCATACGACTCTCTTTCCAATGAGGAAAAGAAATCTTGCATTATTTACGGCACTAATTATGGCGATGTGAGCGCAGTCAACTTTTTCGGGAAAAAGTATGGGCTTCCTCCTGCCTTTAGCGGCCACAATAGTTATTTTTTCTGGCCGCCGGAAGGGTATACGGCAGATGTTATAATCCTTATCGGCGGGTCTAAAGAAGATCATGAAAAGAGTTTAAACTCGGTGATTGAAGTGGACCGCACCGACTGTCCGTACTGCATGCCTTATGAGAATAATAGACCTATTTATATCGGCCGGGGATTCAAATACTCGTTAGAAGAGATATGGCCCTCCGTGAAAGATTTTATTTAGACACGTATTTTTTAAAATACCTGGAGTCAACCGTGCTGATTAAGACTTGCTGTTTTTTGAATTGCGTGTAGCAACTCCAACCGGGAATTTACACCAAACTTCTGGTAAATATTGTAAATATGGTTATTAACGGTTTTAATCGAAATGAATAGCGCATCTTCAATATCCTTATTGGATTTCCCTTTGAGAATCAACCGGATTATTTCTTTTTCCCGGGGAGAGACGTTAAAGCGATCGCATACCCGGTTCAGCTCCGTTTCGGTTTTGAGCTGGAGTGTAAGATTTTTCATCCGCGCCATGTGCCACGAGTAAATAATCCCCATCAGACATAAAACAATAAGCGCTCTGAACCACCATGTTCTCCAAAAAGGAGGCGTAATGATGATCTTTATGGATACCTCTTCCGCGTTCCATATCCCATCCCGGTTGGCGCCTTTGACCTTAAAAATGTAAGAACCCGGGTCAAGATTGGTATAGGAAGCAAAACGTTTATTTGCATGCGTATAGACCCAGTCTTCATCAAATCCTTCCATTTTGTAAGCGTATTTATTTTTCTCAGGAGAAGAATAATCCAGGGCGGCAAATTCAAAGGCAAATACATAATCCCTATAGGAAAGGATCAATTCATTGGCCGGTGAGAGAAGTTCATATAGGTTTACTTTCTTATTTAGCTTTTGAAACGAAGTGAATACCACTGGCGCCAGATATGAATTATTTTTAATGTCCCTGGGATAAAAGACATTAAAACCGTTGACGCCGCCGAAAAATAGCTGTCCGGTTTTACTTTTCAAGCCCGAACAGCCGTTAAATTCATTGCTTTGAAGACCATCCCCGGCGCAGTAATTTGTAAATGTTTTCGCTGTTGGGTTGAACCTGGATATCCCGTAGTTGGTGCTTAGCCAGAGATTGCCGTCATCATCCTCCAATATAGCATTTATAACATCACTGGGCAACCCGTCAGCCATTGTGAAATGGCTAAATGTTCCTTGGGCCCCGTTAAATCGATTGAGTCCGCCGCCGAAGGTCCCTACCCAGAGGGTCCCGTTTGTATCTTCATAAAGCGATTGGATTTGATCGTGGCTCAGGCTGTGGGGGTCATTGGGATTGAATCGAAAGTGAGTAAATGTCCCGGTTTCCTCTTCGAATCGATTAACTCCGCCGTTTAAGGTTCCGATCCAGATTTTGCCAAAGCGATCCTCAATCACACACACTGCTATGTTATCGCTTAAGCTAGTTGGGTCCATCGGGTTATGTAGGTAATGGGTAAATCGTTTCTTTTTCACCTCGAATTTATTAAGCCCTCTCCCATAGGTTCCGATCCAGAGGACGCCCGGTTGCCTTGCGGAAATAGCTGCAAGAATATTGTGACTGGGCCCATCTGGGGCGCCGCCCCGGGGTTTGTAGTGAGTAAACGTTCCTGCCTTGATATTGAACTGATCCAGGCCGTCTTTATGACCTATCCAGAGTGTACTGTCATCGGATGGCTCTTGATTTAAGGCAAGAATGTAATCGTTTCCCAAACTATTAGGATTATTTGGGTCGCGGCGATAATGGGTAAATTGGTTTTTGATCCTGTCAAATTTATTTAAGCCTTCGCCGAAGGTGCCTATCCAGATCATACCTTTCTTATCTTCGAAAATTGGAAATACTGGAGCACCGCTTAAACTATTGGGGTCATTCGGTTCATTCCGGTAATGGTCAAATCGATTTTTCCCGGGATCGAATTTATCGATCCCCGAGGAGTATGTGCCCAGCCACAAAATACCGGACCGGTCTTCACAAATCGACATGATGACATTATCATTCAAGCGCGCCAGGTTTCCCGGGCTGGCCCGGTAAACAATGAATGCTTCTTTTTCTTTGTCGAATCGATTAAGACCGCCGCCGTCGGTCCCGATCCAAAAGTTTCCCTGGCGGTCTTCGTAGATGCAGTTGACATAATCATAGCTCAAACTATTGGGAATGTTGGGAGCGCCCCGGTACGTCTTAAATTTTCCAGTTTCACGGTCGAATTTGTTGAGTCCGCCGCCACAGGTTCCAATCCATAACATGCCGGCATTGTCTTCATATATCGCGCCGATCACATCGCAGCTTAAGCTGGAATGATTAGCGGGATTTGCCCGGTAATGAGTAAAAGTTTCGTTGTCCGGGTTGAATTGATTGAGTCCACCCCCTTCTGTCCCGATCCACAACATACCTGACCTATCCTTATAGATCACATTGATGCTGTCATAACTCAAACTGTTGGGATTACCGGCGTCTGCCCGGAATTGAACAAAAGTGTCCTTAATCGGATCAAATTTGTTGATTCCACCGCCCAGTGTTCCAATCCAGATTATACCGGAGTCATCTTCACATATTGCTTTAACCACATTGTGACTTAGACTGCTGGGATTACCGGGAACCGGGAGGTAATGGGTAAATACTTCTTTTTTACTATCGAATTTATTCAATCCGCGCCTGCTTCCAATCCACAGTTGCCCGGAACGGGTTTCATAAATAGTTTCGACATCATTGTAACTCAAGCTGTGGGGATCGCCGGGAATATGCTTATATACTGTAAAACCGTAACCATCAAATTTATTCAAGCCATCATCGGTGCAAAACCACATGAAACCTTTGCTGTCCTGCAAAATGCGTACTACCGTGACCTGTGAGAGGCCTTGCTCCAGCGAGATATGCTCGAAGCGAAGGTCTTTACTCGCGGAGAAACCTGTTGCCGCGGTCAAAAGGAGCGTCATTAAAAGGCGGGCAGCCCCCGCAGCCCATGAAGACTTTTTCATTTTTTCACTGTTCTCCTAAAAATGAGTTTCATCATTTCTAATGAAAGATACAACTTATAATCTTAATATATTTGAGTCTATAAATCAATTATGTGAAAAACCCCGAATTCACCGCCAACTAATCCGCAAATTTTTTCCAGCCCCATTTTCGCCAATCGTTTGCGTTTTTTTAATTAATAATTAAGGGCACCAGGTTGGCCGTCCATTTTTTTCCCGGATATTAGCTAAAAAAAACCGAAAAAAGGGTAAAAAAAGTCCAACAGCACGCACTTATACCCTGCAATTTGCAATTATACCTCCTATAAGTTTTATTTATTCCCAATGTTTGTTTCATCCTGATTCAATTGCGTCTAAACGGTTAATCTGCCTTCTTACATGAACCAGTAACTCCATTCCCGGATGATCCCGGGTAAGCCGAACGATCAATTCCTTGCCTTCCAAAATGACACGCCCTGGAATATTAATGAGCCCAAAACGAATTTTTTTCATTCGACGACCTTCCCACTTACTGGGCAAGGCCAGTTTCTTCATTATCGCTGTTAAGTTTAATGATAGTATCATCATCCACCACCAGGCGGCATTGCTGCCAAACTTACCTGATGGTAGTTGACCACCACATAACGCTTCTTTCATCTCGCTGTGTACATGCTCACTATAGCCCTATAGCCGCAACGTTTGCGACTCCAATGAACTAACTCTTCCCCATCCCAATCCATATTGGTTACAAGACCAAATATTTTATAACTCTTATTATTCAATTCCAGTGTCGGAAATGGCAAACTCGCCTGCAATTCCATATCGCAAGAGTGCCTCTGAACAAAAGCTTCACGAATTCCAATATAACGATAAGATCGACCTTTTTTACTATGACAAATGGCGTTGGGTACAAACGGTATCTCAGCCCATTGCTGACCTGTCTCCTCTTTTTGGCCATTCACTTCCCTATAAATCGGATGCCATTCAGATTCACACACTTTAAATACTACTCTCTTGAATTCCGGCGATACATCACTACTGATGGCAAATTCAATCCGACCAAATCTTTTGTTTTCTCCCCGTTCACAATATTGTAATAACTCATGCTGATAACCTGCTGTATCTGACCGAAGGTAAATTTTCTCCACTCCGGACACTCCCGCTGGTATGCATGATAACGCATCTGAAAATACTCGTTTCTGTTGAAAACCGGCCGGAACATTCCCATCTCGAAATTCACTATGTACCATGCAATCCTGCTCCCACCACCACGCATTGAGCGGCTGATAACCCTTATAACTTTTATAACTGTATTGGGCTTGTCTTTTTTGACTCCTGGTTACAGTCGCATCCATGTCTATTGTTGCTACCTTCTCCGGGTTATTTAATTGTAAAAATTCAAGCATATCCTTGTTGATGCCACTTAAGCCCAAAAGATTTTCATTGGACAATGGGATAAAAGCCTTATTTTGGGGGCGACTTTCCTCCTCTGATTGGTTATGAAACAAATCCAAATAACGGAATATGGAGGACGGGGAGGGGAATATGTTTATCTTACCGTTACGCCATTGACGGATTAATGTCTGACGACGACGCCCATGACGTCCAAAGGCGTTCCGAAGCTCAAGGTTCTTGAATATTCGATGTAAACCAGCATCGCCCTCCAATCCATTGATATCATCCACGCAATCTCCACCACAAAGATTTAGCAAAATCATGCTTAATAGGACACGATAATCACTCCAACCCTGTTTACCTTCCTTGGCGGATAGGTTACGGTCAACCATCTTCTTGAAACTCATTTTATGGAGTAAATCCAAAAATACTAATGACCCTGCTAAAGCAGTGGTTCCAAAATCTTTTTTTTCTTCTTCGGACTTGAAAGATAAGACGCCTTGTGTCATAATTATATTACCTCGTTTGTTCTTCATTGATGTTTGGACTCGAAACCTTATTATAGCATCTTTTGAAGCAATAAGCGAGGTTTCTTTCTATCTTTTTTTACGGGAAAGATAAAAGATGACAAAATCAACTTCTCAAACCGGGAACCCGTGCCCCCACTCTATTTTGATCGTCAAAACTTTTTTAGGGGAGTTTATAATCACAACATTAGCTGCCGAGACTCTCAATTATCCAATTTCTTAAAGAAAAATTTTTTTTCTGGCGGTGGATTCAGGGAAGGCGCGGGAGTTCATTTAAAACGCGCCTTTGGATATCCCCAGGTCCCGTTGTTGGACCCGTTTTTACTACTGGATGATTTTCATTCCAGTAACCCGGAAGATTATATGGCAGGGTTTCCCTCGCATCCCCACCGCGGTATTGAAACCGTTACCTATATGCTGCATGGGAGTGTTAAACATAAAGACAGTATCGGAAACAGCGGTGTGATTCAAGATGGAGATGTACAATGGATGACTGCCGGGAGTGGGATTATCCATTCCGAAATGCCGCAAGAACAAAAAGGAGTACTCCGGGGCTTCCAATTATGGGTTAACTTGCCAGCCAGCCATAAAATGATGCCGCCCCGATACCGCGAAGTGAAACAAAAACAAATCCCGGAAATCCTCTTTGATAATGACGTTAAAATAAAAATTCTTTGCGGCGAAGCGGCGTGAACCAAAGGCCCTGTCCGGGATATCGTAGTGGATTGCACCTACCTGGATGTCACCGTTCCTGTAAACGCAAAATTTGAATACCCGGCGAGAAATGATGATACGGTATTTGCTTATGTAATAGACGGTAGGGATTAGGAACAGCCAAATTTTCCCCATTTTTCACCCCCTTGACTTTCGATCCCCCCTCTACTACAATATCCCCGTATTTTTTAAAGTAAATGAAAAATTTATGGAATATTTTTTTTCTGCCATCGTCTTGTTGAGTAGAAAGCGATTTCAAATCAAAACGTAAACACAAAACAAGGAGAAAAACGATGATACGAAAAATGATTTTAATTTTAGTGGTGCTATTAATGCTAACAGTCGGACTGACGGCCGGTGATACAAAAGGACAAAAACCCGATATGAAACGGACCTTCGATATCCCCGGCGACGGCCCCGGCTACGATCTCCTGCGCTTGATGGCCGACGAAGTGGTGGAAATGTTCAAGGGATTCGAACATTTCAACGCGGTTTCGGATAAATGGATCATACAGGCCCGCACGGCAAAAGACAAAGGGCTGGTGGACGGGATTTTCTTTGAAAGGTACAAACAACTGGCCGTTGTACTGAAACTCCTGGCAGTCCCGGATGAACAGAAGGTGGGAATCCTGTCGGACCTGATCGTCGAGGAGATCAATAAATTCGGTGTGGACCCACTGCCCGAAAGTTTCGAATTCAACGGCATGGGTTCCGTGGCCGCTAAATTAACGGAAGAGATATTGAGCCTGAAATCTTACCTGGATAAACAGGGTAAACACTAGAAAACTGGAAAGAAAAGCGCCTAATGTGGCGGGTGGCAGGTGACAGGTGACGGGTAACGGACGTCACACGTCACATCGGGCGCTTCACCCCGGGACCGTGACGGATATGAAAGAAAGGGAAGAAAAGACAAAGGTCTTCGATGAAATGTTAAATCATAAAGCGATTGTATTCCGTATTTGCCTGGGATTCTCGAAAGACCCGTGGGACGCGGAAGATTTGACGCAAGAGGTGTACATCAAGGCCTGGCGAAAATTAGACTCATTGAAAGATACGGGGTTTTTAAGGGCATGGCTTTTTAAAATCGCACGGAATACATGCCTGGACCATCTTAATAAGGTGCGGTTAAGGAAATTTTTCTACCTGGACAAGGCGGAAGAACAGGAGCCCCGCGACAATAACGCAAAAACCCCAGAACATACTCTCGAGCTCCAACAGCAATTGGACTTGCTGAAAAATGCGGTGGGACGACTCTCGGTTAAACTCCGGGAAGTGTTCGTCCTTAAAGAATATGGGCGCCTCTCCTACCGGGAGATCGCCGATGCCGTGGGCATCGAAGAAGGGACGGTGATGTCCAGGCTCAACCGCGCCCGAAAAGAAGTCGCGGCGCTGATGAGGAAGGCAAACCATGGTTAAAAAAACAAAGGAAATTAAAGAAGAAACAAAACCATCTGAGGATTTCGGCCTCATTCAACGACTGATCCGAAAGGAAGAGGAAGTGGCAATGACTTTTTTTCAAGGGCGGGATTTTAACGCCGAGGTAAAAGAGCGCATAAGAATGGAGTCAAGAAAAAAAATCACCCTTCCCGACTGGTTCCGGTTCCCCGCCCCTATTCCCGCCCTGGGCGCCGCGTTATTGGTTTTATTGGCTGCCGTACTGGCGGTGATTTACCTATTTTCTCCCCCCACACAACCCGCGCCGGGAGATGATTTCAAACAACTGGAACGTATTTTTGCACAGGTCCAGCTCCCGAAACACGGTCAAATGGTTTCAACCGCCCCCCATTCCCTGGAATATCAAGCCCTGGAATGGAGATTCAAACAAGTACTTTATTCGGTCTATATGCGGGATGAAAATATTTCGGAAACCGCTCTACCTCATATATTCAATAAAGTACTCTACAATGTTCCCATGCCGGAAGAGCAGGGAATCGATTTCGGGAAAAGTGACCCGCTGAATTCTCATACTCTTGAAAAACGGATTCAAACGATGATAAAAGAAAAACAGTTGTACCGGACATTTAAAAATGTACTGGATACGTAGGAGGTATAAAATGACGAAACGGAAACAAATCAAAGGGATTGTTTTAGGACCCGTATTAACAATTATATTTTTTCTCTGCGCCGTTCTCCAACTGCAAGGGCAGAAATCAGAGAGTCAGAACCGGGTTTTCGCTGATCTCCGGATTACGGAGAAGCAAGCGGGCTATGTACTATTGAACTCGGTAGTGGTCACTTTCGCGGAATTGAGCAGAACCGGGAAAACCAATGAAGAAACGATACTGCGGGAGCTAAACACCTGGATGATACAATCCCGGTTCGCAAAAGAACAAAATTTGATCGATGATGTGTTTTTTAAGAGATACAAACGGATACTGGCGGTGATTCGCTTAACGATTGTCAAGGGCGCCAATCATGCTTTCGACCATTTGATCATCCGGGAGATCAACAAATTCGACATTCCCCAAAAAATGAAAGGAAATGTTTACGGTCTTGAGTCGGTGGCGGACGCCCTGGCCCGGGAGATATCGAGCCTCAAAGGTTATTTAGATAAAAAGAATGGAAAGGGATGATTCTGGGACAGCCAAATTTTTATCTCCCCTTTGTGGCTATTTTCATAGCAGCGCGGAAAAGCGTGTTATAAAAGGGCAGAAACAGGGGTATTTCAATTCTCCCTTCCCTTTTTCCTGGTCAAAGAGATAATTCTTAATGGTAAATTGTTAATTATTAATTGTTAACGAGCATAAGCGGAAATATGGTTATAGGGAGTCCCAGCATGGGACCAGCCGGAGGCAATTCTTCTTTTGCTCAAGCGGCGTATATTTCAACTGGCATTTCGATTTTCTTTAGGGGTTGTTTCTTTTGACTCAATACGTCAAAAAAATCGCATTCTATTTTTTTCAAGGTTTTTGCTTCATAGTAACGTTCGCCGCAGAAGGTACATTCTTCGCAAGGAACGCTTTCAAAAAGCATAAAATGTCCTTCATGTTTGTAGATATATTCCGTGTTCTTAGAAACCATGTTTTTATTGCCACAAAAGTTGCATTTCGCCATTTTATCCTCTCTCATATGGTGTTTTAAATTTCGGTGGTCTCGGAATATAAACGGTTATGATAACCACTTTGCCATCCCTTCCACCGCAGACGATGTGAATGGGGATGCCGGAGTCGCAGAATCCGACCACCAAACAAGATTCTCCGCGTTTGTCTTCCGGGTAATTTTCAAGGATTCGACCGGATAGCAGAGCTTCTTCCACATCTGAGATCATCAGGTTATCATTCATTCGTTCCCGGTCTGCATGCATAGAAAAATAATAGTCTTCGTTTTCGATGCATCTTTTAATCCAGTCAATTTTCATAATACAATTAAACTACAAATTGAAGAATATTTCAAGCTTTTTGAACCAGTAATCTCTGGGGTTTATTTCTGGTTACCATGAAAATATCCGCTATCAAACCAACTGGGTATCTAGGTAGAACTGGTAACTCCAGGGCATTGAAACAAATCATCAAAGACAATAGACTTAAAAGCGTCGCGACTTTCACAGACAAAAAAACCTGCCTATTTATGGGATAATTCTTAATGGTCAACTGTTAATGATTAATTGTTAACGGGCATAAGCGGAAATATGGCTTTCGTAGGGGCGCGCCGCCGTGTTTCCGTGTTCGCCCTTAACCCGTCAGTGTCTGCCCTTAACCTCTATACCTAACCTTATTAAATTAGACATGAAAGTTACGACAGAAGAAGCGCACGATAATAGCACCAAAAAAAGTCTTGATTAAAACCTTTTTTTACGGTAAGATTAGACTTCGATATACAACCTTAAATTATTTACCAGGAGGAACAATATGCCAGTTAATTTAAAAAACAGACACTTTCTGAAACTATTAGACTTTACCCCCGGGGAGATCAAATTCTTATTAGACCTCTCCTTTGAATTGAAAAAAGCAAAGTATACCGGTACAGAGAAGCCACGCTTAACCGGTAAAAATATTGCCCTGATTTTTGAAAAAGCGTCCACCCGCACCCGGTGCGCTTTTGAAGTGGCCGCATTGGACCAGGGCGCCCACGTTACCTATTTGGGCCCCTCCGGCTCCCAGATCGGCCAAAAAGAATCCATGAAAGATACCGCCAGGGTCCTGGGCAGACTCTACGACGGCATCGAATACCGCGGCTACGGCCAGGCTATCGTGGAAGAACTGGCCGCCTACGCCGGCGTCCCGGTCTGGAACGGCTTAACCGACGAATTCCATCCCACCCAGGTGCTGGCCGACCTCATGACCATGAAGGAACACTGCGATAAACCGCTGAATAAAATGGCCTTCTGCTACCTGGGCGACGCCCGCAACAACATGGGCAACTCCCTACTGGTAGGCGCCGCCAAAATGGGCATGGATTTCAGGGCTGCCGCCCCTAAATCATGCCAACAATCGGAAGAACTGCAAAATCAATGCCGCGAAATCGCTAAACAAACCGGCGCCAAAATTAATATCACCGATAACGTGGCCGAAGCCGTCAAAGGATGCGATTTCCTCTATACCGACGTCTGGGTCTCCATGGGCGAACCGGATTCCAAATGGGAAGAACGGATCAAACTGATGAAACCTTTCCAGGTCAATAAACAAGCCATGGAAATGACCGGCAACCCGAAAGTGAAATTCTTACACTGCCTGCCGGCTTTCCATAACCGGGAAACTAAAATCGGCGAAGATATCTACCGGAAATTCGGCATCGAAAGCATGGAAGTCACGGACGAAGTATTCGAATCCGAAGCCTCCGTGGTTTTCGACCAGGCCGAAAACCGGATGCACACGATTAAAGCGGTTATGGTAGCTACATTGGGATAGTTAAAAGTTTTTGGTGGTCCGAACCGGCGGCCCCTTTTTTCAAAATGGGGCGGCGCCCCAACCCTCTTTGCACGGCCCTGGTTCTTCCTTCTTTGAAGGCAGCGTCTCAAATCCTTGTTTTTTTTGCACGCTTTTTGGAGGTATTAGTAAAAAGGGGCCTGGTCGCCGAAGGCAATAGTTTGGTTATTTGAGCTTTTCCGCTAACTGCGCCACTACTTTTGCCAACTCTTCTTCCAGTATCTGCGAAAGAACGACAGGCACCTTTTCTATCTTTTTTTCAGTTAACTTTTCCTTACGGTCGAATTGGTGAACCAGGACCGGTTCATTGGACTTAAAATCCCTGATTTTGATCGACATTTTAAGACGGGCAAACCAGGCATCCGGACGGTCATATTCCTCGATAACATCCACCGTTGAATCCATAAGGAAATCCGGGTCCCCTTCCGATAAAAGTACTATTACCTTCTCAAATGCCCCCCCCCTGGAAAGACAATCGACCATCACATCCCGCATCATCGTCCCGGGTTTCTTGATCCAGAATTCATATGAATAATAATTCAATTCATACGAGGACAGCCTATATACTAACCGATAATCATCATAAGCCGCATCCACTTCCACGGGCTGCACCAGCATTATTTTACCAATCCTGGGCACAGGCATATTCTCGCCGGGCAACATGGACAATTGGAAATACCGCTTGCCATGGGACGGCGTACATCCTTGTAATAAAATTAAAAACAAAATAAAACAAAAACCGGTCAAAATGAAATAAAATCGTTTCATTTTTTACTCCTTTTTTCCGCTTTCTTCCTGATGAGCACCGTCGGGTCTTCCCTGAGTTCCCGCGTAAACCTGGCAATGTTATCAATGGACTGCCTTAAGCGGACGAGAGTTTTATTGAATTCTTCCGACATGGACAGGAATCCTTCCTCCACTTTCCTTACACTCATATTGGCGGTTTTCATCAGCGTATCCACATTTGTAATCAATTTTCCCAGTTCCTGGTCCGAGATCCTTTTGGAAAGGTCCTGGAGAAAGGTGTCCGTAAGATTTACCAGCTTTTCGATACGCTCGGGGTTAAGCTTTTCACTAACTCCCAACAAATAAGTGGAAAATTTATTCAGATTAGTAGTTACTTCGGCTAATTGGCGAGTTACGGTCTCCATATTTACGACAACATTTTCCAGGCTTGCTTTTCTTCTTTCCAGCATATCGGCAATGATCGCTGTGCCTTTCTCAATGTTTGTAAGGGTCTGGGAAATTTTCTCGCGGTTCTCCGGGTTTAGAACATCATTAATTGCTTCCACCACGGAATCCACGTTCAAGACGATATCTTCCGCCCTTTCGCCGAGGCCTTTTTTAGGCAATATATTCTCGCCGGGCTCCAGGTCCTGGGCGCCGGTAGTACCCCCGGAGATTTCAACAAACCGCATCCCCGTGATTCCCGAATACTGCAGCGAAGCCCGCATATCCGTTTTGATCGTGAATCCTTTCTTTATCCGGATGTATATTAAAACCGAACGTAAATTATCGGGATTTACCTGGAGGGTAATGACTTTACCAATCCTTACCCCCTGGTACTTGACATCCGCTCCTTCAATGATGCCGTTTACCGACATTTCCCTGAAATCAATACAATAAACGTCACCCACTGTTTTGAGTTTCGGCAGGATAAAAATGCTGAAAATGGCTATCAGCAAGATCAACGAAACTACCAGGAAAATAGCCAACCTTATTTTTTGTTCTTTAGTAATCATGGTCTTCACCTTTCATAAAAAAAGTATCGATAAATGGGTCCTTTAAAGTGAAAAGGTCCTTATAGTCGCCGAAGTAATGGATTCGGCCTTTGTGCAGCACCAGGGCCCGGTCTGAAATTTTTTCAATGGAGCGCAGTTCATGGGTCACCACCACAAACGTGATGCCGAAAAGGTCCCTGAGATTGCGCATCAAGACATCCAAACCGGCAGCGGTGATAGGGTCGAGACCGGCGGAAGGTTCATCGCAGAAAATGATATCGGGGTCCATGATCATGGCCCTGGCCAGGGCCGTGCGCTTACGCATCCCACCGGAAAGCTCCGCTGGATATTTATTGGCGCTTTCATCCAATCCCACCTGGGCCAGCCTGGAATATACCATCTCTCTCTCGATCTGGGGCGGCAATTCGGGGTGCTGCATTTTGATGGGCAGCGCCACGTTTTCATATAGGGTCAACGAGTTCAACAGCGCCCCCCCCTGGTAGAGAACGCCGATCCGCTGGTAGAGTTTGTTCAACACTTTCTCCGAATGGAAGTCGATCTTTTCACCGAAGAAAGCAACATCGCCGGAAAGGGGAGGTATCAGCCCCAGTAGGGTTTTAAGAATCGTGGTTTTTCCACACCCGCTCTTACCCAGGATAACGGTAATATCCCCTTTGGAGATGGTGAAATTCAATTGCTTCAGCACCACTATTCCGTCGTACCCGACATCCAATTTTTCTACCTGTATTATATCATTCATTGTAATTCAATATATTAATATAAAATCAAAGCAAATATGCAATCGCCGACAATAATTAACGAGATGGAGAGTACCACGCATTCGGTAGTGGCAACCCCCACGCCGGCGGGGCTGCGCTCAACGGAAAATCCTTTATACCCGCTGCTCACGACAATGATCCACCCAAAAACCATGGTTTTCATCTGGCCAATCAGGAAATCTCCCAGGTCCACGGCTCTCAACATTTCATCGAAAAAGGTACGGACCGGGATTTCTGAAAAGAATTTTCCCACCAGGACTCCGCCCAGGACCCCCACGACATCGGCAATAACCACCAGCAATGGGATGGCCATGGTCATGGCCAATAAACGGGGTACCATTAGAAATTTTTCAGGGATTACTCCCATGGTTTTGAGGGCATCGGTTTCTTCCAGGACGTTCATGGATGCAATTTCGGCGGTAATCGAGGCGCCGATTTTCCCGGCCAGGATAATACCGGTCATCAGGGGCACCAGTTCCCGTATCATACCGAATCCTACCAGGTCTGCCAGGTAAATGTCGGCGCCGAAATTGCGCAGTTGTTCCGCCGAGGTCAGGGCAATGGTCACGCCTACCAGGAACGAAATCACCGAGACGATGGGATAGGACTTGTATGCCATAAAAAAGAATTGATGCCAGATCTCTCCGGGATAAATACCCCGGCGTTGAAAAAAATACTGGTAGGTGTAATATATCTCATCCGCCAGTAATACAAAGAAGTTCTTAAAATTTCCCCGGATGTCGGATAACTTGACGTCCAGGTGTTCCAACCCGTGTTCCAAACCGTGTTCCATGGAGTGGGCGACGCGGCGAAATCTGATCCTCTCGCTTATCCCGGTTTTTTTCCTCTTTCTATCTTTTTCCAGCGAATCATGGGAGGGGAACATGGAAAATATTTTTTCGATTTCCGGTTTCAGGTTTTCAAAGACGGCATTGGGATAATTCCCTTTCAAGTAATTGATGAAGGCAATGCCCGCGGAGTCGATGAACCGGGTGTTTTTTAGATCGATTTCAATGGGGTAGTCTTTGTTAAGCCCTTTGATATCATTCATGGCGGACGCCACCCCCTCTATTAAAAATCTCTCTGGCAGCACAATAATCTTTTTATCTTCTTGCATAATCAGCCCCTGCAGTAAGCAGTTTCAGTTATAGTTTTAGCATAATAAAAAGTTAAAATCAAATCTTTTGAAAAAAATCCTGGTGGACAAATAAAAAAAAATATTTTTTTAACAAATGCTTGACAATCCGATTTCCCTTCTGTAGAATGAATATTTAATTAACAGATCACACTCTTAGACCTTATTTATAAAGGCGCCGCGGTGATGAATCGATCGAGGCAATGATTCATCATCGCGGCGTTTTTATCATTATGAGAAGTTTTTGGAAGTCCAGAAACCTTTTTTCAAAAAGGTTTCTGGGGGTTAAATATCTAAATATTCCAATGAGGTTTCAATGGTTATTTCCCGGTCTTCGGCCGGGGTGACATGGAATCGTACGGTTACAGCCTTTTTTAACTGGAAATAGGAATTATCCAGGAACTGCGCCCATTCGATAATGATAACCCCATCTCCCATATAATCGTCCATTTCCGGGATAATTCCGTTTATTGTCTCTCCCAGGCGGTAAAGGTCGAAATGAAACAGTAAGAATTTTCCTTCGAACCGGTTCATGATGGAAAAGGAAGGGCTCACGACTTCTCTTGGGTCGATGTCCAGGGCAGAGGCAATGCCTTTGGTCAACAATGTTTTGCCTGCGCCCAGGTCGCCGGAGAGGAGGAGGATTTCATCGCCTTTCAAACACTTGCCGATTCTTTCGCCCAGTTCGAAGGTTTGTTCAGGAGATGTTGAATGGAAGTTTGTAATCATTTTTTTCCAGGGCCAGGAACGCGCCCGGGATATGGTCGATGATATCCCCGGCTGTCAGGCTGATTTCGCCGGTCTTTTTTGCGGCCAGGTCGCCGGCGAATCCGTGGATAAACACGGCGGCTTGGAGGATGGTTTCCAGGTCGTATTTTTTGCTGTACCGGCAGATTAAACCGGTAATTATACCGCTCAACACGTCGCCGCTGCCGGCGGTGGCCATGCCCGGGTTGCCGGTGGGATTGATATACACCCGTCCGCCTTTTTCTTCGGGCGTCGCAATAATGGTATGATGTCCTTTCAGCACGACGTACACGTTGCAGCGGAGGGCAAATTCCCGGCTGAGAGGAATTCGGCCCTGGCGGATTTCCGCGCCGGAGCGGCCTGTTAAGCGCGCAAACTCCCCGGGATGAGGGGTAATGATAACCGGGTGTTGGCGGTGACGGCGTGGTTTTTCCAGGAGTTTAAGTTCTCCTTGCAGTGCGTTGAGTGCGTCCGCGTCTAGCACAAGGGGAACCTCGGCCTGCTCCAGCAATTGGGAAACGATTTCAAGGGTTTCGCGGTTATTACCCATACCTGGACCGGCCATGATGGCATCAAAGGGTTTAATAGCCGGGAGTAAATCTTCTATTCCTTTGTAGACCAGGGTCATGATTTCCGGGTGGGCCGTGACGACGGCCGTGCGGTTTTCATGGGAGACCGCGGTAGTGCAGAGGCCGGCGCCAGATCTCAAAACGGCAAAGGAACTTAAAATCCCGGCCCCGGGTTTGTCCACGGACCCGGCCACGGTTAAGGCATGGCCGAAGTCGCCTTTGTGGGCGTCTGCACGGGGTTTCTCCAGGAGTCTCTCGAAAGCGCCGGGGGTAATGATATTGATAAAGTATTTATCCTGGTTGACCCGTTCCCAGGGGATGCCGATGTCGATAATTGCAATTTTGCCGCAGTATTTATTTCCATCCGGGAAGAGGTGGGCGGTTTTAAGGCATTGAAACGTGGCTGTGACGTCCGCGGTTACGATTGGCGTATCCGCTTCCGGCAAGAACGCGTCGGATAAACCGGAAGGGATATCCACGGCGG
>JAUPLE010000082.1 GCA_030837085.1 Acidobacteriota bacterium
AGGTGGGTCAATTTTATACCGAGAAAATAAAACATCACGGTCCTGCCAAATACATAAGTAACAAAACAGAAGAGTATCAAGGCAATAAACAGGGGAATCCCGATAATTACGAAACTCAGGATAATGGAAATGAATAGCAAAAAGATAAAACAAAAAAGGGCCAGGAGACCGATAACACCTATTTTCAGACCATGAGACTCGAAAATTTCCTCGGCGTGGTTGATCCGGTGGGGAACCACGGCAAACACAATGAGAGCAATGATAAACCAGAGAATAATATTAACGGCTTTGAACAAAGAGATAGTGCGCGAATCGGATAAAATGGGAATAATGGTATTTTCAATTCTTTTCAAATCGAACTTAAAATAAAAGAACTCCCCTTCCACTTTAGCGCCGGGATATTTTTCCAGGGAACCGCCGATGATAAAGAGATCGCGTTTAATATCAGCGTTTTTCCCAATGGTTACCCGGGAAGCGATACAAATCACATCTTCCCCTACAACCCCGTCCAGGTTTAAACTGCCACCTACCAGGAGTACAGACTCCTTAACGCTGCCTTTAATATCCAATTTCCCTTTCATGGATACAATACTGTGGCTGCAAGTTTCATTCTCCGGCAGCGTGACATCTTTTTCCAGTTTAAAATCCGACGCAGGGAACACTAGCCCTGTAACAAATAGAATTTCAATGATCAACAGCAAGATTAACTTTTTCATTATCAATTACTTCCTTTTATCTTTTTAAATACTAACCGGGAAAGCAAATAAAAACTCCAGCTCAAGAGCAGCAGCATGCAAAGACCGATAATCTCCACCCCCATGTTCACCTTAAAGATGACTTCAAAGAAAGCGTTGATGGCTTTAAATATGACATATACGGTCGAAAAAATAGTGGAAATGGCTTTAATAATCGAGCCGAGCCAGTTGGATGTATCATGGGAAGTCAATTGAAAGGCTTGAACGATACTGTTATTGGCAAAGTCGAAATAGATATATATACTGGTAACAAGCAGCAAGAAACTGGCGGCCAGGAGAGCGAATATGGAACTGTAACTGGGAATGCGGGGAAACAGCATCCTTAATACATTCCTCTCGATGATGAGTGGTGGGGTGATATAAACGGGCTCGCCCAGGCTTTTTTCAAGCTTTTCGTAGCGTTGATAACTAGCGTTACATTTTGCGCAAACAATTAAATGGTCCCTCACCAGGGACCTTTCCACGGCAGTCAGTCCGCCTTCGATATAGTCTTGAATCTTAGTTTCATTTAAGCACGCCATCTTTCTCAAGCTCCGTTTTTAACATTTCCTTGGCCTTAAAAAGCCTGTTTTTGACAGTCCCCACAGGTAGTTGGGTGATATCGGCAATTTCCTCGTATTTCAATTCCTGCAAATAACGCATCAAAATGAGTTCCCTGAACTTTGGGGGAATCCGATTGACGACGCTCCAGGTATACTCTCTTATCTCTTCTTTAACCAGGTCGTCAAGAGTATCTTCCTTGACATAATTTTCGGAATCCATCAATTTGGGAATGATGGTATCATTCTCCAACGATTCGATATGAGCCGGGTTCTTCCTGACATGATCGATCACCATGTTGTAACAAATCCGGTAAGCCCAGGTAGTGAATTTGTATTCGAAATTATACTTGTCCAGGACATGGTACAATTTTAAAAAGAAATCCTGGGTTAGTTCGATGGCCACATCTTCATCCCTGACCATGCGATATATATAACCGAAGATTCTTTTATTATGTTTTTTCATCAGTTCCTCGAAAGATGCCCGCTTACCGGCAAGTATCTTTTGAATTAAAACCTGATCATCATCAAGACTCATTTTACGTAATTACCACAAAAAAAGTTTATAATTCTTGATTTTTTTTGAAATGTGCGATTCATCTCTCTCAGCTATTTTCCTCGACGGTCTCTACATCCTTTGGAACTTTCAACTGGAATGCATCCCCAGGTATTGTGATTTTTTCCTTATAATCTTTAAAATAAAAAATCATACGGGCGCCGGTGTTGGGGTCCTGTTGGATCACCTGCACAGGTAAATAATCGTTGTTTAAGAGGATTTCGATATTCAACGGCTCTTCAGCTTGCTGCTTTTTTATGAAAATTCTCTTTTCAGCGGTCCCGACGGTTCCGGTGGTGTAAGTATACTGGAGAATATCATCGGAAAAGAACAATTGCCAGAGCCATTGCCGGCCGCGGTCCTTGACTTTCCCCACGGTTAACTGCTCGTTTTCTTGATCATAAAATTTATAATCGTCCTCCTGCAAAAGAAAAACCTTGAAATCGGGTTTTAAATAGGTCCACCTGAGGTGATGGTCGTCTTTGAAAAGGATTTCCCCGGATTCCTCGATATCCAACTCTTCATCGGTGTAGACCTGTTGTACGAATTGGAGTTGAAACGGTTTGATACGGTTTAAGGTTTCCCTGACCTGTTTTACCAGGGCTTCGGCGTTGGTTTTAGCGTCGGTTTGTGGGCTGCTGCCATTCCCGCCGACCCTGATAAAAAAAAGAATTAGGGCAAAAAAAAAACGCTCTTACTATTTCTACGCACTGATAACTCCCAGCGCCACGGAGTGGATTTTGTCCACGTCGCTTTCATTTCGCGACGGGATCAAGATGGGTATCCTGGCGCCCATGATAACATGGGCCACGGTGAGATGCAAGTAATAGGTGTAGGCTTTACCCAGGAGATTCCCGGATTCGATATTGGGAACCACCAGGATTTGAGTCATCCCGGCTACCGGGTTATCGATGCCTTTGTGTTTGGCTGCTGCCGGGGAAACGGCAATATCAAGAGCCAGTGGGCCGTAAACTTCGCAGCCGGTGATTTGCCCTTCCTGGTTCATCCTGGTTAAGGCCGCGGCGTCCAGGGTGGCGGGCATGGAATCTTTAACGGTCTCAACCGCGGCCATGATGCCGACTTTGGGTTTCTCATAGCCCAGCTTGTGAAATACCTTTACGGCATTTTCCACGATCTGCTTTTTTTGTTCCAGGGTGGGCAGGATATTGAGGCCGCCGTCGGTCATACCCAATAATCCCTCGTAATTGCCAGCAGGATTTTCTACTACCAGGATATCGGACAGGAGGTTACCGGTGCGCAGCCCTTTTTCTTTATCCAGGATGGGTTTCATCAACGCCGCCGTGGGTAAAAATCCTTTCAATATAACCTGGACTTTGCCCTGGTTGGCCAGTTCCACAATTTTGGCCGCGGATTCTTCTTCGCTTTTCGCGTCAATGATTTCAAAATCCGCCGGCCGGCCGCCGTTTGCTTCCAGGAGTGAGATGGTTTTTTCCTTATTACCGGCCAGGATGAAATCGGCGATATTCTCTTGCTTTGCCTTAATAACAGTCTTTATGGAAACGTCGTCTTCGGGGGAAGGAACGCCTACGACGACGCCTTCCCTCTTCTTAGCCTCAGCCATTAACTGTTTTAAGTTTCGAATCATTTTACATCCCCTGCGACATCATTTTCATAAAATCTTTATTGGTTTTTGTTTTCGATAATTTATCGTTCAACAGTTCCATGGCTTCCACTTCACTCATTTGGGCCAGCACTTTTCTCAATATCCAGATTTTATTCAGTTCTTCCTGTCCGATGAGCAGCTCTTCCTTGCGGGTGCCTGAACGGAACAGATCGATGGCAGGGAAGACGCGCTTATCTACCAGTCTGCGGTCGAGGTTGATTTCCATGTTGCCGGTGCCTTTGAATTCTTCGAAGATCACTTCGTCCATCCTGCTGCCGGTATCGATCAGGGCAGTGGCCAGGATGGTCAAACTACCACCGCTTTCGATATTCCGGGCGGCGCCGAAAAACTTTTTGGGTTTATTTAAGGCATTGGCATCCACACCGCCGGAAAGCACTTTACCGGAAGGGGGCGTGATGGCATTGTGCGCCCTGGCCAGACGGGTAATGGAATCCAGCAGGATGACGACATCCTTATCCATCTCCACCAGGCGTTTGGCTTTTTCAAGGACAATGTCCGCCACCTTGGTATGCCGGATAGGCACTTCGTCGAAGGTGGAAGAAATAACCTCGCCCTTCACGTTCCGGGCCATATCGGTCACTTCTTCGGGCCGTTCATCGATCAGCAGCACGATCAAAGAAATCTCCGGGTGATTGACTTCGATGGATTTGGCAATGCTTTGCAAGATCATCGTTTTACCGGTCCTGGGCGCGGCGACAATCAGGCCGCGCTGACCTTTTCCAATAGGAGTCAGGAGGTCCATGACCCTGCCGGTGAGATTTTCCGATATTGTCTCCAGGCATATTTTTTGATCCGGGTACAGGGGTGTTAACTTTTCAAACTTTTTGTTTTTCCTCAATTGAAGAACAGTTTCGGGATCTTCGGAATTGACCGCTTCGACAGTCAGCAGTGCAAAATACTTTTCTCCCCCTTTGGGCGGCCGCACGGAACCGGAAACGGTATCGCCGGTGCGCAAGTCGAACTTGTGTACTTGAGACGGCGATACATAAATGTCTTCGGAGCTGGAAAGGTACGAATACTCCTGGAACCGCAAAAAACCATATCCCTCGCTTAATACCTCAATCACGCCCTCCGCAAACAGCTTTCCGTTAGCGCTTGCCTGTGCATTGAGGATATTGAAAAAGAGTGAGTTTTTATCCTTTATATCCTTGGGATCCAGCTCATACTGTGTGATTACTTTCTTTAACTCAGATACTTTCATTTCTTGTAATTCTTTTAAAGATACCATGATTACTCCATTATTGCTTGATTTATTTGTTTCAAAACTTCTTCTCTCTTTTCATCATTGTCTTTTGATTTGATGGAAAACGTTATCACTTTCAAACCATATTCTTTTTGAAGATTGTTTTTTTGAGTGACCAACTCAGAGTTCCTTAGTTTATCACTTTTTGTTAAGACTGTCAACATCCTAAATTCTTTATTTAAAATCCTGGATAAAATTTCGATATCCGAAGCCATGAATCCCCTCCGGGAATCAATCAGCATCATTATCAACCGGGCGTTCTTCACTTTCTCGAAAAAAGTGGCGATCAATTCCCGGACGCGCTGGGCCTCTTTTTTGGATACCCGCGCATACCCATACCCGGGCAGATCGACAAAGTAAAATTCCCGGTTAATGAGATAATAATTGATACTGACGGTTTTGCCGGGCGTGGAACTGGTCTTAGCGAAATTCTTACGGTTAATGATCTTATTAATGAAAGAGGATTTTCCGACATTGGACCGACCGATAAAAATGATTTTAGGCAGGTCGTCGGCAATGAGATTGCTCCTGGCAAAAACCGTGGCTGCCAGTTGCACCTCTTTAATTTTCAATGTTTCATTCAATTCCATATTTTCATTTTTCCTATGATCATTAACCGGCGCCAGGCGCAAATAAACCCATTAGTGGCCGGCGACCGAGATTCTTTACTGGATTTCCGACTGCAAAAAAGGTCTGATCACTTTACTATTTATATTTTTGATCTTGATGGGTTTCTCCAGGACGATCTCCAGCAATTCATCCATATTATCCACCAGGTGGATGTTTAAATCCTGCTTGATATCGTCCGGGACATCTTCCCGGTAATCTTTTTCGTTTTCAGAGGGAATCAGTACATTGGCGATGCCGTACCGGTGAGCGGCAATGATTTTTTCTTTGATGCCGCCCACGGGCAATATTTTTCCCCGCAGGGTGATCTCGCCGGTCATGGCGTACTCGGATTTAACAGGTATGCCGGTAAGAAGCGAGATGATAGACACGGCCAGGGTTACCCCGGCCGAAGGTCCCTCTTTGGGTACGGCGCCTTCAGGTAAATGTAAGTGGATATTGTATTTTTCCAGTTCGTCGATATCGAACTCCAATTCGGATAGTTTCACTTTGGCAAAACTGAAGGCAGTGGATGACGATTCTTTCATGACGTCGCCCAGGCGGCCGGTGAGTATCAGATCGCCCTTGCCTTTGAGGCAGCGGGATTCGATAATGAGGATATCCCCACCCACCTGGGTCCAGGCAAGCCCCAGGGACACCCCTACTTCGTTCTTATTCAACACTTTCAACCGTGTGAACCTGGGAATGCCCAGGAATTTTTGTACATATTCATGGGTCAGGATAAAGGGCGCTGTTTTTCCTTCTTCAACGAAATACCGGGCGATTTTTCTCATGATCACTGCGATTTGACGTTCCAGGTTCCTGACCCCGGCTTCCCTGGTATAGTGGTTAATTATTTTCAGGATCAACTCATCACTGAAAACATAATCCCCGGGTTTTAAACCGTTCTTTTCAGCTTGCTTTTTGGACAGGAAATTTTTGGCAATGGCCAATTTTTCCCGTTCGGTGTAACCGGGTAATTCGATAACCTCCATGCGGTCCTTGAGGGCCGGTGGAATGGGGTCGGTGGTATTGGCGGTGGTAATAAAAAATACCTGGGAAAGATCGATCTCCAGGTCCAGGTAATGATCGACAAATTCGGCGTTCTGTTCCGGGTCCAGGGTTTCCAATAAAGCAGAGGCCGGGTCGCCCCTGAAATCGGAATTTAATTTGTCGATTTCATCCAGCAGGAATACGGGATTCTTGAATTTGGCTTTCTTTAAGCCCTGGATAATCTGGCCGGGATAGGATCCGATATAAGTGCGCCGGTGCCCCCGGATTTCGGCCTCGTCCCTGACGCCGCCCAGGGAAACTCTAACAAACGCCCTGTCCAGGGCGCGGGCAATGGATTTGGACAAGGAACTCTTCCCTACCCCGGGAGGTCCCACGAAGCACAAAATTTCACCGGCGGGTTTTGTTACCAACTGCCGCACCGCCAGGTAATCCAAAATCCTATCTTTTACTTTTTCCAGTCCATAGTGATCTTCTTCAAGGATAGCGGAGGCTCTTTTTATATCTTTGTTTTCTTCTTTTACTTTGGTCCAGGGGATGGCCAGGAGCCAGTCCAGGTAAGAACGTGAAACGGTACTCTCCGCGGAAAAGGGGGGCATCATGCCGAGGCGTTCCAGTTCTTCTTTGGCCCTTTTCTTGACATAATCGGGAAATTCCGCGTTTTCGATCTTGCGCTTGTATTCTTCGATATCGTTTTCAGCGGGTTCATTACCGGGTCTCCTGGGTTCCCTGACACCGCTTTCAGCCCTTAAGCGGAACACTTCTTTTTTCAGGATATTATATAATTTCATGGCCCGGTCGCGGACATTCAATTCTTCCAGGAGGGACTGCTTGATGCTGATGGGGATATTGATCACGGAGACGATGACATCGGTGATTTCGGAAACCTGGTTAGGCTGGAGTTTTGCTACAATTCCGTGGAGGCGGACTTTTTTCAAAGTGACATACTCCTCGAACATAGCGATAAGGTCCCTGGCGAGTTCAACCAGTTGCTTGCTGTTATCAGTAATTTCTTCCAAGGTAGAGACCCTGACCAGGAAGTAATCGTCCTCTTTTAAGAATTCCCTGAGAATGGCTCGTTCCATGCCCTGGATAATGACCCTGTAACTACCGTTCACTTGTTCGGCGGATTTTTCCACCCTGGCGATGATGCCGATATCGGCTATTTCGGCAGCCATGGGATTTTCGCTGATCTGGTTCTTCTGCACCGAGAGGAAAATATAATTATTATACTTCTCCCTGGCATACTTCAAGGCATTGATGGATCGTTCCCTACCCACCAGTATGGGGATGATGGCAGCGGGGAAGCTAACCAATTCCCTTAATGGTATCAACGGAAGCACAACATCTCTTTTCATTGTTGTCACGCTGTCATCTCTTAATTACATAATGAATGTCCGCCCAGTTGCACGGATGCACAAATGCACGGATGTACAGTTACGCGATCCATTTCTTTTCTTTCAAGAAGCTGTCGTCCAGTACGATTTTATCTACTTTTCCCTTTTTAGAGGGCATTTCATACATCAGGTCCAGCATCAACTCTTCGAAAATGGCTCTCAGTCCCCGGGCTCCGATTTCCCTCCGGACTGCTTCCCTGGCAATATTTCGCAGCAGATCGTTAGAGAATTCCAGTTCGAAACCATCGATTTCGAACAGGGCTTTATACTGTTTGGCGAGGGCGTTCCTGGGTTCCAGCAATATGCGGTATAACTGGTCTTCGGAAAGGTCGTCCAGGACACCGATGATGGGGAACCGTCCCACTAATTCGGGGATCAAGCCGAACTTTATCAGGTCGTCGGTTTCCACATAGTGAAAAAAGTTATCGTATTCCCCGTGCAATCTCTGTATCTTGTTATCGGCATTGAACCCAATGGCGTTCTTTTTCATACGGCGCTTGATGATTTTATCCAGTCCCACAAAGGCGCCGCCGGCGATGAATAGGATATTCCGGGTATCGATCTTGAGGTATTCCTGGTAAGGGTGCTTTCGTCCGCCCAGGGGCGGCACGCTGGCTTCAACGCCTTCGAAGATCGGAAGAGCAC
>JAUPLE010000808.1 GCA_030837085.1 Acidobacteriota bacterium
ATGAATGATCCCTTCTTTGTTCGGTTGATTGAGGCCAATAAGGATAAATACCTCGATTGGATGGAGCCCTGTTTTAGCGCTCATACGTGGACAGCGCCACTTCCTCCCGGGCTGGGACCGGGTATTCACCGTTTAAAAGTAACGGTAACGGATCAGCAGGGGGATGTGTTTACGGCTTACCGTCTTTTCGAGGTTGCGAACCCAGAGCAGCAGTAGAATTCTTGCCTCCGGCGGCCCTGCCGGGGGCCTATACTACAGCCGGGGCGCCCGGCCTTTTACTAATACCTCAAAAAAGCGTGCAAAAAAAACAAGGATTTGAGACGTCGCCCTCAAAGAAGGAAGAACCAGAGCCGTGCAATGAGGGTTGGGGCGCCGCCCCATTTTAGAAAAAGTTTGATCAAAATTTTTTTTTTGGCTTCTCATCCAGTTGGATGCCAAATATGGCCGATAAGTCGGAATCCTCCAGCACCCGTGAACTTTTCTTTTTCGCCTTTTTCAACAATTCTTGACTCTTACGCTGCACTGTTTCCGATACCAGGTCTTTGATCTCTACTTTGCGCAACGTGAAAAACAATCCCGGTTCGGTATCCAGGCGCGCACTGACGCCGTAAAGAGCCGCGGCCACATGCTTACACATGGAGGCATAATCCGGGCATGAACAGGAGAAACCAATCTCCCTGGGCGACGGGAATAACCCTTTACCCCGCTCCGTGAACAACTCTCCCAATGCTTTGGGAAATTTCCCGGCCAGCAATTCCGGCAGCGAATCCAATTTCCCGGCGCAGGCCTTTTTCATACTCTCCCAGGCCGGCGCCGTTATTTCTTTTATTTGAATAATGACCGAATAAGGTTTGGACCGCGAACCCTGCACCAGGGCAGTGATTTCACCCGGTTTGATTTGCAAGTCCAGCACTGCCCCGCTGCGCACATAACTGCGACCGCGGCCGATACGGTTGCTGTAATCCGCGTACCCTTCCAGGTTCTTGTTCCACGATTTGCCCCACCAACTGGTCGCGATAGCCGATCCCGTTATCACCACCGGGTTTACCGCGGGATTCGATTTTTTAAGTTTCGATAAACTTTTTTCCGCTTTCGCCCTCTTTTCCCCAACGCTGACATAAACGGGGAATTCCGAATAACCATTATAACCGCGACGTTTTCTACGCGCCATGACAAGCCTCCTATTTAGGCCCCCGGGGACCAGGGGGTTTTTAAAAAAAGTTTAACAAAAGCTTTTGTAGGGGGTTTAAGGGGGGCGGTTTTCACGAAAAGAGCCCCCCTTTAAAAAGCTCCATTAATTCTTCGTTTTTCATTTCTGTTATCCATGCTTCACCGGCGCTGGCGATGACATCGGCGGATAGCCTGGATTTTTCTTCCAACATCCGGTCGATTTTCTCTTCTACCGTGCCCTGGGTTAAGAACTTATGCACCAGCACATTTTTTTCCTGTCCGATGCGGAAAGCGCGGTCCGTGGCCTGGTTTTCCACTGCCGGGTTCCACCAGCGATCGAAATGAATAACATGATTGGCCCGGGTCAAATTCAAGCCCACACCGCCTGCTTTTAAAGATAATACCATATAAGGCACATAATCGTCGCCTTGAAATTGCCGGACAATGTCTTTTCGCTTCGACACAGGCACACTGCCGTGTAATACAAGACCTTCTTTATTAAACACCCCGGCTAAAAACCGGGCCAGCGGCTCGGTAATCTCTTTAAATTGTGTGAAAACCAGGACGCGCTCCCGCTTTTCATAAATCGTCTCACATATTTCCCGCAGCCGCGTAAACTTGCCGCTGTCGTTTTCCTCATACCCGCCTCCGCCCAGGTATTGATCCGTGTGATTGCAGATTTGTTTGAACTTCATCAAGGAAGCCAGGATCAATCCTTTGCGTTCAATGCCCTCAACCTTGAACAGTATTTGCTCAACCTCCCGCACCAGTTGGTGGTATAATAGAATTTGCTTCTTACTTAAAACAGCATACGTTTTCATTTCCACCTTATCCGGTAAATCGGAAATGATTTTTTTATCTGTTTTCATGCGTCGTAAAATGAAAGGAGTGACCAGTTTGCGCAGCCGGGCATAACCGTCGGGACTGCCGTTAAGTTTTTTGGAAAATTCGCTGAATTCCTTCCTGTTGCCCAGCAGGCCGGGATTTAAGAAATCAAATAAGGACCACAGGTCGGAAAGCCGGTTTTCAATCGGTGTACCGGTGAGAATTATCCTGTTATGCGCTTTGAGTTTTTTAATATTTATCGTTTGAGCGGTCCCGGGATTTTTAATGGCCTGGGCTTCGTCCAGGACGATATAAGCCCAGGTGTACGCGCCGATCCATTCATATTTGGAGCTCATGGCATAAGTCGTAATCACCAGGTCCAGGCGATCCAGTAGTTCTTTATTTTTATTATCCTTATCTTCGGGCTGGTTTTTATTGCCCTTTTGCATGCCGGGGTGGGCGACGTAATAGTTCAGGGTAGGAAAGAAACGGTGTATTTCGTCCACCCAATTTGAAACCAGGGACGCCGGGACCACCAGGAGACTGGCGGGGAGCCCGGCCCGGGACTTGATGACGCTTAAAAAAGCGAGTAATTGAATTGTCTTGCCCAGTCCCATATCATCGGCCAGGCACGCACCGAAGCCATAAGAGTGTAAATGATAAAGCCAATTTAAACCTTTTTCCTGGTATTCCCGCAAATGGGCCGTAAAATCCCGGCTGGGCCGGACTGGGGGTATCAATGCCGGGTCAACCAGTTGCCGCATGACCGATTCCAGCCACTGGCCCCTGGAAAAACCGATATCGGCATTTTTTAATTTGCCGTCCAGCAACCGGTCGGGGTTTAGTTGCATACGCAGGGCTTCCCGCAGAGTCAAACCGAATTCTTCCATTAGTTCCCGTGCTTTTTCATAAGC
>JAUPLE010000809.1 GCA_030837085.1 Acidobacteriota bacterium
AGAACCCCAGGAGGCAATTTATCTTGATACTGGCTGGCAACCAAACTACGATACTTCTCAACCTCCTCCACCAAAGGCCGCTTACCATCAGTACAAGAAAGAATACCTTGCTCCACGAAACGCCCAAACTGGAAAAGCTCCTCGAGCGACCGTTTCTCTAACATGTCCCGGATTCGCTGAACAATCGCGTCAAACGTTCCCTCCTCCAAATTGCTTAGGTCCGGTAATAATGAATCAACCCCAGTGCTAAAAAGTACCTTTAATTCATTAATTAACCACTTCACAAGCTTTCCTCTCAACTCCTCTTTACCACCATAATCTACCAGTAAGGAAAGCTCTTCCGTGAAAATCCCGGCGCGAACCGCGGCATACATCTCGTTATTGGAACCGACAAAAGAATGAACTCCCCTACTCTCCAATAGCGCGGTAGTATCTTCAATATATTTTACCTGGACATTCTCTTTTAACAGGAAGGGCAGCAGGACAACGACAATAAGCAATACCGCATAAACCGGTATCAATCGCCTGGTTGCGAATATAGATTTGACCGTCTGCCAAAACCGGTCGGCAATTCCCCCCAGATTCGGCATTTTCAAAACCGATTTTTCCTTACCCTCTTGCTCCACAAATTTCAAAGATTCATTATAAACCGTTAAACACGAATCACAACCCGATAGATGCTCCAAAAAACGTTCCCGCTTCCGCTTGCTTATTGTCCCATCTATCATCCTGGCAATATCTTCATCTTCCAGGTGTTCCATAGTGGCCTCCTTTTTTTAACTTCGCCGATATTTCCCGGGAAATCTTCCACTCAATTTGCTTGATTAAAATCCCGGCTTTAAAACGGGTACATCCCAACGTCCTGGCAATGGCGCTGAGTTTCATATCTTTTTCATATTTCAGTTTAATTGCCAGTTTTTCCTTATAATCCAACTGTTCCAGTATCCGGGGCAGGAACGCCGCCGCTTTATTCTTGAAGTCTTCATCCTCCGATTTAATCAATTTCTTTAAAGGATCATCCACAGGTAAATCGAATAAAGCGTCGAATTCAGGTCCATATTTTGTCACATTTTCTTCCATGCGGCCCCGTTGCCTCCAGGAATCTATTAAAAGGTGCGTCACAGCCGTGACCAGGAAAGTCTTAAATTTCGCTTTCTCTTGAAAGGTCTTCAGTTTTTTAAAGCCATCCTTTTCCAGTTTCTCCCGGATCAAGTCGCCGGTTTCCAGGACCCGGATATCGTTGGGGTCGGAAGCGCCCAATTTATTCATGATGATTCGCTGGATATATTTCTCTGCCAACGCATAATAAGCGTTTTCGATTAAGAAATTTTTCAGCAAAAGGACCAGATACTGTTCCGTCTCGCAATCGGCCGGCATTTCTCGTATAAGTTTAAACTCTTCCTCTTGGAGTCGAAGGAGGAATTTCTTATAAGTCGTTTTAAAGTCCAGCGGATCATAGAGGGCGATTTTCCTTTTGAAAGACTTCTCGATAAACTCCCGGTAAAGCTTAAGGATTTCCCCGGCTTGATTTCTATCCAGGCGAAAAGGCTTATTAATATCGGGTTCCGTTATCGTTTTCATGGTTTGTTTCCCTCATTCCGGTAAGATACATTATATATTTTTTCAAAAAAAATATCCATAAATCAAAGTTTCGCATGTTCATACACCCTCCATTCCATTAGACGACAAAGTCACGGTTTTTAAAATTTTTTTTATGATGTAAATTTTCCATTTCCTGGGTTTCCTATAGGCCCTGATAATGGTATAATACTCTACCTAATACTTGCCACTCGGAACTGATACCGCGTTCATTAATGGGAATTATTCAACGAAAAGGAATGATAAAATGATTAAGCAGGAAGATTTTGATAAACATGAGGCGCTGATGCGCCGGTACCTTGAAGAAGGAAACCACCTGGAAGCGTTGAAACACGCTTTCGAAAGTTTAAAAATTGCCGAAACCTTGTTCCCGGCGCCCGATGGTCGCACCGGCGCCTGCTATTTGAATATCGCCATCATACTCCACACCATCGGTAATTTTAAAGAAGCCGAAACCTATTACCGCCACGCTTTAGATATCATCGAAAAATGGGGCGGAGCGGAAAATACCTTCTTATGCACCGCCCTTGATAACCTTAGCCGTCTACTGTATGAACTTGACTGCCTCGCCGAAGCAGAATCGCTGCTCCTACGCTCCATCAAAATTAAACACACCAATTACGGCGACCTTCACCCCGAAATTGCCAGGTCCCTGCATATCCTTGGCATCCTGTATCGAAAACAGGGCCGTTTCTCCGAAGCAGAAATTCACCTCCAACAAGCCATTTCTACCTGGGAAAAACTTAACGACGATCCCCACCTGGAGATTGCTCAATCCATCCTGGACCTGGCGGAAACCTACCGAATATCAGGCAATTACCTCCAGGCGGAAGTTTATTTATACCGCGGCGTAGAACTCCTGCTCCAGGTCCTCCCCCAAGATGATTTCCGGATGATCCCATTTTATATCAACATGGCTATTCTCCACCGCGGCAAAGGGGAATATAGAAAATCCATAAACTATTACGAGAAAGCCTCCGAAATACATGCCCAGAATTTCGGTGAAACCAATGTCCAGGCGCTGCAGCTTTTGAGCGACTACGCCGGGGCTTTTAGAAGTTTTGCCGAATTTGATAAAGCCCAGTTGGTATACCTGAGAATAACGGAAATCTGGGAGCAAATTTCAAAACAAGGTCACCCACAAAAGGCGTTCGCTTATTCCGAACTCGCTGTCAATACAATAAATATAGGTGATTTCGAACAGGCCGAAGCTCACCAGCAAAGGGCCCTCAAAATGAATCGTGATTACTTCGGTCTCAACCATATCCAGGTCGCCCTTTCCCATGAAACCCTGGCCAAAATTTTTTTACATCGCGATGACCTGGATAATGCCAGGACACACCAGGAAAGGGCGCTGGCTATCCTGGAACAAATAACTAAACCCGGCAGCCCGGAACTGGTTCATAATTACGATGCGGCCGCGGATCTATATAAACGCCTGGGGAAGTTTAGGGAAGCCGAAAAACATTATAAAAAAGCCATCAACGCATGTAATGCCGCCCCAAAACTCGACCCCAACACCCTGGCCCTCGCAGCCGGCAATCTCGGTCACTTGTACCATTACAATCACAACTATATTCGAGCGGAAGAATATATAAAAATGGCGCTGCAAACCAGGGCAGACAAAATATCCACACTCCATCCGGACAATGTTTGGCCCCTCCTGCACCTGGCCGCAATAAAAGTCATTCGTGGAGATTACACTTCTGTAATCTCAACGTTCAAAGAAATCCTATCAATCCAGGAACAATGTATCGACATGATCTTCTCCTATGCAGGCCCGGAACAAAAAATAAATTTCATGGATAACATTTCCGCTGCATGTTCCGCCTACCTCTCATTTGTACATAATTATACCTCAACCGATCCTGAAGCCCTTGGTTTTGCCCTGGAAGTAATATCCCGGCGCAAAAGCGCCGTTATTGGAGCCGAATGCCGCACTGTCGAAGCCATACTACCACTGCTGGCCGAATCCGTTAGGGAAATATGGCTGTCACGCGCCGCGAAACTCTCCCGCCTGGCCCAGCTTACCCTGGGCATTGCCCCGGAAGTAATTGCCAATTCCACAAATAGAAAAAATGATATCGTAAAAGTGCGGGAAGAAATCGCTGAACTGGAAGGAAATTTAAGAACTACCTGCCCAACCGTTGCCCGACTTCTAGCGCACCCCACTCTCTCCACGCTCTGCACACACTCGACAGCAGAAGCAGCCAGGCTGCTGCCTAAAAATACCGCGTTGTTGGAATTCGTAAAAGTGCGGGATTTCGATTTCGAGGAAAGCGACGACCCTTGGGGGCTCATTCGCTATGCAGTCTTTATTTTAAAACAAGACGGCAAGGTAAAATACATAAATCTGGGTAGAGCCTTTGATATCGATCAAACAGTTACCCAGGCCATCCAGGGCATAAAACATTCCACCAGCGGCGCGCCGGCTGACATATTGGACCGCTTGTATACCTTATTGTGGGCGCCCCTGGAAAAAGAACTCAAGGGAATCGAGAAAGTAGTCATCAGCCCGGACAGCTTGCTACACCTCGTGCCTTTCGCGGCTTTACCCGATAAAAACCAAACATTACTGGTGGAGCGGTTTACCATTTCTCATATCGCTTCCGGTCGCCAACTTACACCGTCATCTCCTGGGACTCCCGCGGGTAATGATCTCTTAATATTAGCCGCGGGGGCTGATTTCGATTACCAGGAAGTGCTCCTCTTGAAACCGGACAAAAATGGGACAAAAGAATCGACCTTCTGGTTCAAACCACTGCCCGGGACCCTTCAAGAAGCGGTGGAGATACCGCCATTGGTTCCCGGCGAGCCCGGTCAAAAAAAGGTGCTCACCAAAGATAAAGCCACTAAGACGACCTTGTTGAACATCCAGAGTCCACGAATATTGCATATCGCCACTCATGGATACTCGCTTCCCAATCGCATTGACCATTATTTCCCCCCAGTAAATGGTCTATCGCGGGAGATACATATGTTGAACCTTCTTGGGTTAGCATTTGTCGGGGCCAATCACGCCAATTTGGGCTCCGGGAACGATACCGGGTTATTGTCCGCGCTCGATATCGGTGGACTGGAACTTTCCGGGACAGAACTTGTCGTGCTCTCAACTTCTAGTACAGGAAGCGGGGATGCCGCGGCCTGCGAAGAAATCGCCGCGCTTAAGCAACTTTTCGCCATTGCCGGTGCGAAATACCTGGTTATCGGCTTGTGGCCCATTAATGATACCTATACCCTGGAGCATATGAAAGAGTTCTATAAAAATTACCAACAAATGCCCCCCGCTGAAGCATTAAGACAGGCCCAATTAAATATTATCAAAGAGTTAAAGATAAACGAGGGCTATGCCGGTGCGAACCTCTGGGCCCCTTATATCATCCAGGGCCTTTGACCTCCTCCCATTGCACTGGGAAAAGACATCGAAGAACTCCTGGGCAGGGTAAGTAGGACTAATTACCCATTTTGGAAAATGAGAAGTTTTTCTCATTGAATATTTTGCTGTTTAACCGCACAATATTCCCTTCGATGTATGAAACAATAATAAAAAAAATTAAAAAGGAGAAAACTCATGAAAACAAAAAAGATCGAAAAAAAGTTAACTTTAAGCAAAGCCACTGTTGCCAACCTGGAAAATGAGGAATTAGTTGCCATCAAGGGCGGAACAGGGTCAACCAAACTTTACGACTGTGTATCTATCCCTATAAGAAGATGTACTCTTGACGGTTGCAATTAAACTTGAAACTTAAAGCTTAAGAAGATGGAGATATGCGGCCTGCATATCTCCATCCGTTTTATAATAATTAATCCAACCAGTTTCCGAAATACTCTTTGTGCGCTTCACAGCGGCACTTTTTATCCCAGGGTTCAGAACATTTTTTGATCAACTCCACCTGCCTGTCACCCTCTTCTTTTGACAACGGTCCCCGAATCGATATATCTTCCTCTCCCAGGAAACGGTCATGATAAACCTCTACGGTATATTGTCCGCATTGATCGCAATAATAATATGTTTCGATATACTCATCGCCCATAATACTCCCTGAAATGGATGCCATACGGCCTTCCTCCTTTTTCAGGTCAAATTCCCTTCCACATTGTGAACATTTCATACTCATTTTTCAATCCCCCCATTCATCATTCATCATTCATCGTTACATCTTATTTTAATGTTTCTTTTCCTTTAAAGGCCCGGTTCCGGGCAAATTCCGAGAAATCCATGTCCCATGCGCCGGTCAACATAAAATGGGCCATGTGTTTACCCAACGCGGGGCCAAACATAAACCCATGGCCGCACATCCCGGCAGATATATACAAGTTCTCTATTTCAGCGGCGTCAACGATTGGGTTGCCATCCGGCGTCATGGTATAACACCCGGCCCAATGACGAAGAATGGACGCTTTCCCCAGGTTGGGCATCAACCGCGTCATCCGTCCGGCCAATTGGGGCAGGAATTCGAAAGTAGCATCTTCCCGAATCCCGGGGACATTGGGAACCGGCGTATAACACCCGATGACCTGTCCGCTGATCAATTGATGAAAATAACACCCATCTTTCCTGTAATCCACCACCATGGGCTCGAAAAATTTGGGGATCCGTTCGGTAATAGTAGCTTCATGCCGCTCCGGGTACAAGGGCAAATCTAATCCCATTTTTGCCGTCAGGTCCCTGGTCCAGGGCCCGGTACAGAGCAGCACTTTTTCTGTTTCCAGTTCAACGCCGTCTTCGAGGGTGAGATGGAAATTTTTTTTCTTTTCAATCGCGGTAACGGCGTTATAAAGATAAAAGTCGCCTTTGTTCTCATCAATTCTTTTTTTGTATCCTTTGAGAACGGTAAAAGGAAAAGCCTGGGCGTCGTCAGGACAAAAAGCCGCCGCCAAAAGGTCTTTGATATCCAGGTCCGGGACCACCTTTTTGGCCTCTCCCGGGGTCAGCAGCGATACATTGACGCCCTCTTCCTTCTGCAGCCGGATATTGGTTTTGAAAATCTCCACCATTTCTTCACTGTGGGCCAACAAGAGATAGCCCCCCTGGTGGAATTCCACGGAAAAACCGAATTCCTCTTCCATCTGGGAAAAAAGTTGGATATTTTCTTTCATCAAACGGATGGCAGTTGGAGTGGAAAACTGCTGGCGAATGCCGCCGATGCACCGGCCCGTAGAACCGGAACCGATGTATTTTCTTTCGACCAGGGCCAGTTTTAACCTTTCCTGGTTTTGGCTGAGATAGTAGGCCGTAGCCATGCCGATAATACCGCCGCCGATAATCGCTATATCATACGTTTTCATGGGTTTTTGATTTTTTAAATTCATTTTTCCTTATAACACAGGCTCATATTAAAGTCAAGTCTTAAACCTTGAAAGCAAAGAGTCCACAGAGCGGGCGGCGCCCGCAACCCAAGAAGGCCCTACGGGCCATTTTTCGTCGCCCTTATTGGGGCGACGAGCATTCCATGGCAAAAATCCTTGCCAAAAAAACCAGGAGTTTGCATA
>JAUPLE010000013.1 GCA_030837085.1 Acidobacteriota bacterium
TACTTCAAATACAGTAAAACAGAACCGTTTACCAAACTGGTGGTAGAACGGGAAGATAAACCGGAAACCATTTACCGCAACAGGCTTGTTTTCGAAGAAGGAATCGGACGAGTTCCCCTTCTTGCTATCCCGGATATGCGCTCGCTGGATAGGTCTAAAACTTCCGTCAGCGTCGGTGTTTCCGAATATGATAGAGAAAGGGATTTAAGCCAACAGTGGGCGTCTCATTTCTTATCTCAAAGGCCCATCGAAGGACTTATCCAGGACTTTCTATACCAGTTGTGTATTACCTACCTGGACAAAGGAAAAACATTCGATTTGCCCATTTTTAAACTGATTCACAACGTCGTAGGAAAATTATCCGGCCAACCATTTTTCTTCCAAAAGATAGAACCCACCGGGCAGGCGTGGTTTAAAATCGAGGTCATCACCGAAGGCAACGAGAACCCCATCCCTATCCAGAAAGCCTCGCAGGGTACGTTATCGATATTGGCTATTTTCGGACTGGTTTACAGCTATTTGAAATCGATCTTCCCCGGCATTAAAGAAGAAGAATTGACCAATAAACCGGCCATTGTTTTTATCGATGAAATCGACGCCCACCTCCATCCCTCATGGCAGCAGAAGATAATCGGTTTGCTGCGGGAAAATTTCCCCAATGTCCAGTTTATCGTTACCGCCCACAGCCCCCTGGTGGTGGCCGGCTGCAAAGAAGGAGAAGTCGCCGTTATGAAAAAAGCAGCCGGCGGCTTCGTGGTGGAATCCTTCCAACAGGATTTTATCGGGCATGAAGCAGGGGAGTTGTTTGCAAAGGTATTTGAAATCGAAGAAAAAGACGATTCCTATTTGTATTACAATGCGCTGTATCCCTTCAGGGAAGAAATCGAAGAAGAGATAAAACAGTTAGAAAAAGAAAAAGAAGAAAAGGGCGGCTCTTTCTCTAAGGAGAAAGAAAAAAAACTAAACCAACTTTACGATGATTTGTATTATTCCAAACGAGCCAATGAGAAGTTTGAAAAACGCATGGCATATTCGCAAATTCTAACGGAAAACAGGAAGCTGAAAGCGAAAATCAAAAAATTGGAAAATCGGGACCAGGCGGCTAAATAAAAGAATGAGCGATACCAATATAAAGAAAAAATTAATAAAGCTATTTGCCACCCACAGCGCGGCGGAAATCGACGCCGGGAAGGGTAAACTGTTGAAAGACGCTCTGGGAGTTGAAAAATACAGGCGATTCGTTAAAACGGCGAATGACGATTTCAATAAATACTATCTCATCTTGAAAGAACTCCGGGGAAAGCTGGACAATGACGTTATGGGTGAACCGGAAAGCGCCGAGCAAGTGAAAGGATGCCTGTATTTACTTAGAGAGACAAAAGAAAAAAATCCATCAACAGGATATTTTGATCTACTAACCCAACTCATTAGGCATGGGCTGTACGACAATTGGCCCCCGGGAGACCGAAAGTATTATGACGCAGGTTGGGAAATGCTGGCGGTATGGAAAGACTATTTTCTTTCATATACCGGCAAGAATTGTATCGAGACCAATAACGATTTTGGAGAAATACTCACCGCAACCTTTGGCAATAATTTTACTGAAAATAAAGAAAAGGCCAATTGGGTTGCCGCGCTTATAGCCCATCACCTGGGGAAAATAAATGGTCTCACGTCATTTTTCGACCGGGATGAGATGAAGTGCGGCGATGATATCCATGAGGAGATATTCAAAAATTGTACGTCTGTTTATGCATTTGTTCAATTGGTGGAACCCCTTGTATTCCAGGCCGAGGATGAATCCAAACAAAATTGGTGTTTCCATGAATATAAGACGTTTGCTGAGTGGAGCAGTCAAAATTGGCTGAGTACTCATAAACGTTATTATTTCATACTTACGGATACGGAAACGAACGTTTTTCCCGCGAACTTTCCCGGATATTATAACGAATGGAAAGAGAAAATTTCAATGCATAAGCATATCGTGGGATTAAGTGCGCTAAATAAGAACCAGGTTCGTGATCGATTCAGGGAGATTGCCGTTGAGATAGTGAAAACCAGGAATGATGCCTTAGATAAATTTATCGAGTAAAGAACATAAGCCCGGGACAGGCAGGAAAACCGCTATATAACTATTAATTGTCAATTGTTAATTATTAATTGTTAATTAAAGCGGCCCCCTTCGGGGGAACTTATCTATTCGACTTTGCCCGTCAGGACATCCAGGGAGAATTTTTTTGTTTCCGGTAACAGCAGGTCCGGGTCCACGCGGCCGTCTTCTTTCCTTAAATTTAAGGGAACATTGCTGTCGATAATTAATTTCGAACCTTCCCAACGGTCGATGGTCATTACCCCGGGGTAAGGGTCCAACACATGCAGCGTGGTATATTCATATTTATCGCGTAATTTTTGCATATCAATGACTTCAATCACCGGGTGCCCTTCACCCACCGAGAGCACCGCGAGATATTTCCCGTCGGGTGATAACAAGAGGTGGTGCACTTCGGCCAGTTGGCTCAGGTTATTACCAATCGCCCTGTTCCCATAAGCTCCTTTGATAATGAACCAATAAGCGCCTTTCTCATAGTCGGTGTTGATCACGCACAATGTGTCATCATTCCCGATGGAAAGGATAAAAACGCCTTTATCCTTTAATGCCTCCGGGGTAATGTCCTGGGAATAATTGAAACCGGCAATTAGTAAAAGTATTATCAGGGATTTACCGATTATTTTCATCATACAAACCTCCATAAAGGTCTTTTCATTTATTTAAAATTTTCGCTTTTATGTTTGAGATAGTGCAGGATATTGAGGGCTTCCAACGGGGTGATTTTGCTGATATCGATCTCTTTCAATTTATCCCGTATTTCATCCCAGACTTTTAATTCCGCATCCTCGGGGAAAAGCGTTTTCTGTTTTGGCGAGAGTTTTTCCAGTTTACCGGTGATACGGTCTTTGACCAGGCGGTTGAGTTCTTTCTTTTCCAGGTTCAGCAGGACCTCTTTGGCCCGTTCGATAACCGGCATGGGCACTCCGGCGATTTTGGCCACATGGATGCCGAAACTCTGGTCCGTAGCGCCGGGGACGATCTTATGAAGAAACACGACATTATCCTGCCATTCTCGTACGGAAATATGATAGTTGCGCACTCGTTCCAGCACTTCCGACAATTCGGTTAATTCATGGTAATGGGTGGCAAAAAGAGTTTTGGGTTTTTCATCCAGGGAATGCAAATACTCGATAACGGCCCAGGCAATGGACAAACCGTCAAAGGTCGAAGTGCCGCGGCCGATTTCGTCCAGCAGGATAAGGGAACGGGAGGTGGCGTTGTTCAATATGATGGAGGCTTCGATCATTTCGATCAAAAAGGTGGACTTCCCTTCGATCAGCGAATCGGACGCGCCGATGCGGGTGAAAATGCGATCGCAAACGCCGATAACCGCTTTCTCCGCCGGGACAAAATACCCGGCCTGCGCCAGGATGACGATCAATGCGTTCTGTCTTAAATAGGTGGATTTCCCGCCCATGTTGGGGCCGGTAATGATTAAAATCTGATCACTGTTGGCGGTGAGGCTGAGGTCATTGGGAATGAATCCTTTTTCCATGCTGATTTCCACCACCGGATGGCGGCCCTCTTTAATGGAGATATCTTTGCGGGTATTGATAACGGGGCGGGTGAAGTTGCGGCGCTGGGCCAGTTCACCGCCGCCGGAAAGCGTATCCAACAGCGCGATCAATTCGGAATTTTTATTCAATTGCGCGGAAAACTGCTGGATTGACTTAATAAGTTCCGCATATAACTCCTTTTCGATACGGATCATTTGTTCTTCGGCCCGCAGGATTTTCTCTTCCAACTTTTTCAGTTCTTCGGTGATAAAACGTTCGGCGTTCACCAGGGTTTGCTTACGGATATAATGAGTAGGAACCAGTTTAAGATGGGTGTTGGTCACTTCGATATAATAACCGAAAACTTTATTGAAGCGTATTTTCAGCGAAGAGATGCCGGTGCGTTCTTTTTCTTCCCGTTCCATAGTCGAGACGATCTCCTTAGCGTTCCGGCTGATATCGCGCAGCTCATCCAGTTCGGCATGGTAGCCCCGTTTGATGTAATTGCCTTCGTTTAGATTGTTGGAGGGGTCTTCTGAAATAGATTTATCGATCAATTCCACGACAGTGGGCAGGGGGTCCAGTTCCTGGCGGATGGTTATTACAATACCCGAATTGAGGGTCTCCAGTTCCTTTTGAATAAGGGGAATCCGCTGCAGGATATTTCTCAGAACCAGGAGGTGGGAGGGGAAGGCGATATTTAAAGAGACACGGGAATTGATCTTTGCCAGGTCGCCCATACCTTTAAGGATTTTCCGAACTTCGGAACGGGCGATCAGGCTCTGGGAAAATTCCTCGACCCCATCCAACCGCCAATCGATTTCTTCTTTTTCGATCAAAGGGTAAGCCAGCCATTTTTGCAGCAGACGTTTGCCCATCGGCGTGATGGTAAAATCCACGGCCTCGAACAGGCTGCCTTTGGACGTACCTGTACGGATGTTCTTTAATATCTCCAGGTTGCGAAAGGAGACCGAATCCAAAATCAAGTAATTCTCTTCGGGGATAAAACGCAGGCTGGACACATTGGTTAAGGTTGTTTTGCGGACCGATTTGAGGTATTTGATGAGAACGCCGGCGGCAATGACGGCCGAATCGTAACCGCCGAGGCCCAGGCCTTCGATATCGGCGATTTGCAGTTGGTTTTTCAAAACCCCAACGTTCTCGAAATAATTGTATTCAAAGTTGCTGTACCGGGTAATGAGCATATTGACCATTTCGGGGAACCCGGCCATGATTTTGTCCAGGTCCAGGTCTGAGGATTCAGAGATCACGGCTTCCCTGGGAAACTTCCGGTAAAATTCATTGATAAAGGCGGCCGCGTTGGAGGCGTCGAAGCGTTTCACTTCGAAATCGGAAACCGCCAGGTCAATGGAAGCCATGGCAATGCTGACCTGGTCTTTGTAGATGGAGACCACGAAATTGTTTAGATCTTTTTGGCCCACGTCGATTTCCAGGGCTGTGCCCGGGGTGAGGATGTGGGTAACTTCGCGTTTGACAATGCCTTTGGCCAGGGCCGGGTCTTCCACCTGTTCGCAAATGGCGACTTTGTAGCCCAGTTTCAGCAGTTTAGCGGCGTAGGTGTCGCGGGCGTGGTAGGGGACGCCGCATAAAGGGACGGCATCGTCTTTCTTTTTATCCCTGGAGGTGAGAACCACTTCCAGCAGCGGCGCAGCGATCTTCGCGTCTTCGAAAAACATCTCATAAAAGTCACCCATGCGGAAAAAGAGGATAGTATCCGGGTAGTCTTTTTTAATTTCGAAGTACTGCTTGAGCATGGGAGTAATGTTTTTTTGATCCAGGTCTTTAGGGTCCATGTTTTTTTGGTCCATGCTCTATT
>JAUPLE010000810.1 GCA_030837085.1 Acidobacteriota bacterium
TGTGAACAAGGTATTAGTCTAGGATAAGAATCTGGAAGAGACAAAGTCCCTGTTAAAGACCTTGAGTGCGCAGCTCCAGGAAGAAATGGATACAGTGGACGCCATGTACATTATGTTTAAGAAGAAGATCAAGGCAGAGGCGGACCTGGTGACGTGGAAGAAGTATGGATTTGCCGACAAGCAGTAAACTGGGCGATTGGTGACCCAGTATAATGGGAACGGCAGGATCAACAGGATGGACGGCGGACCGGGTAGACAATAATAACTATCCCCTTCATCCTGTTATCCTGTCCATTTTCCATCGGTAGGGAACAGGCACTGCCTGTTCCTTTTATATGCGTCGTTGGAACACCGTTGGAACTTTAAAATCCAATTCGGGGCAACAATTCTCATTTTGAATAATTTCAGGGTGTCTATCTCTGAACTCGATCAGTAAAAAGGTTTAGCGGGTAAGGGTACGGCTGTGGAGAGGAAATGTTTCTTCATGAATTGACAAACACGTTTTCTCAAATTATAATATTACCATGGCTGACGAAAAAGAAAAGAAGACAAAAGCCGGTGAGAAACCGGTTGAAAAAATGCGAAGTATGCACGATGAAGTAGTAAAAGATTTTTTAAGTGAAAATGAGACAGCCAAAAGTTTTTTCAAGGAATATCTTCCCGAGGGAATCGTAAAAAACCTGGATTTCAATACTTTGCAAATCTGCAAGGATACCTTTATCAATAAAAAACTGGCAAAGTATTTCTCCGATATCTTATACCGGATCGATCTCGACAATACAGGGATATTTATCTACTTGCTGATCGATCATAAGAGCAGGGAGGAGCATTTTATGGGCTTCCAATTTCTGAAGTACATGTTAAGGATATGGGAATTGTATCTCAAGCAAAACAAGAATGCGGAAACCTTGCCGGTGATTATCCCCATTGTGATTTATCACGGTCCCCGGCAATGGGAAATAAATACCCGGTTTGTCTCCTTGTTTAATGCGCCGGACAATATGAAAGAGTATGTTCCTGATTTCAATTATAATTTGTATGATATATCCCATGTTCCTGATGAAGAGATAAAAGGAGCAGTGCTGCTGCGTATTCTATTTATGACCTTGAAATACATTTTTACCCCGGAATTAAGACATAAACTGCGTGAGGAGATATTTCCCTTATTTCTTGAGCTCAAAGATAAGGAGAAAGGAACCGAATACCTTGAGGTGCTGCTGAGGTATTTGACCGGAAGCGCCAGAAATTTACCGGAAGATGAGCTCAATGAAACAGTAACAAAATTATTTGAAGAAGGAGGTGATCTCATGGCTACTATAGCTGAAAAATGGCAAGCACAAGCAAAAAAAGAAGGAAAATGGGATGTTGTAAAAAATTCCCTGAAAGAGGGATTATCGATCAAAACCATAGAACGAATAACCGGGTTTCCAGCAGAAGAGATTCACCGGTTTAAAGAAAAGCTTGTACACACCAATTAAAAAAAACTAAGCCGTGTTCCGTACCTTTCGAAGCACGAAGAACAAAACAAATTCAAATGCTCGAAGTTCAAATGATCGAAACAGTCGGTGTTGTAACATTCATTGGAACAGATTTTTGATTAGCGGCCTCCCTCCGGGAGAATCTATAAAAGTGGGGGGTGATTAAAAGCCATTCAAATAATTTCCATACCCGGCTGGGCCTGGCGCAGTTCCTTTTGAGAGAGCTTCAAGGAGAGGAACCGCAGAACCTGGTCAGTTTCGGTATCCAATCACAGGCGGTAACCGACTTCGAGACCGCTGTCAACAAGGTAATAGGCACGGATAAGAAGCAGGAAGAGACAAAAGCCCTGTTAAAGACCTTGAGCGCCGATCTTCGAGAGGAAGTGGATGAAATGGACAACATGTATCTCACTCTTAAGAAGAAGATCAAAGCTGAGGCGGACCTGGTAACGTGGAAGAAGTATGGATTTGCCGACAAGAAGTAAGCTGGGCGATCGGTAAGACCGCCTGAAAAAAACGGCAGGATCAACAGGATGGACGGCGGACCTGGTAGACAATAATAACTATCCCCTTCATCCTGTTATCCTGTCCATTTTTCATTGGTAGGGAACGGGCAGTGCCTGTTCCCTACAAATATCTTGTTGGGGAATCTTTTCTCTACAGCCCCCTTGAGACTGCGGACGCAGTCCCTATTTGGGCAAGAGTAAAAAAATTAGCTAGGCAATATACCTTACAAGATGGCGAAATAACAATATGTATCCTATTGTTAAGAAGATAGTTTTCAGGCAGAAAAAAGTGTTTGTGGGCCAGTTATACCATGCAGGAGCTTTAAGTTCTGGATCTTCAGTTGCAACATCCGTAAGTTTTTTTTCCGCCTTTCGGGTGAAATATCCCCAGATTATCGTACCCCAGAGATAGTGAAACAGGCCAAAAGCAAGGGATGCAATAAAAGAAATTAGAGGTAAGATGAATTCTTTGTCAATGGTTATTCCAGTTTGGTCTGTCTTGAAAATCCAGATTATGGCAATTCCTGCAAAGGATAGGTTATGGATAAGCTCGCTTACCTTTCCTGAAAAGTAGTTATACTCCTTTTCTCGAAAGTGACTTAGTTTCGGCATAGTTTACCACCATTTTAAGTTTTTTCCCAGGCTTAAAGACCGGAACGCTTTTGCCTTTAATCGTAATCTTGGCGCCTGTTTTAGGATTAACTCCTCTTTTCTCTTTCCTTTTAGCGACGGTAAAAGTACCAAAACCCACTAAAGTCACTTTCCCTTTCTTTCTTAACTCATCGGATACTGTTCCAAAAAAGGCATCCAGAAAGGTATCTACAGGTTTTAAATGCGTTCCGCCACTACCTGTTGTACCTCCTGACTCTTTTGTGGCTTTTGCTCCTTTTGAGTTTGTCCCTTTTACTCTTTGTACTATTTCCTTTACCAACTCATTTTTATTCATTTTTTCCTCCTTAACGGAAACATTCTACATAGTCCAAAAAAGAAAGTCAAGAGAATTTTTATTGAAACAAAATGACGGTGCATAGAAGTGCGGCAATATAGTGCCTGTATTTTTTACTGATAACAGCAATTATGGGTCGCCAATCCTAATGGGGGAAAATTGGCCTGTTCCATAATTACCCATTATATCTTGCCGGATTTCTTTATTGACCAAATAATATCTATCTGCCGGTGACAAAAAGGATTGTTTAGTGGGAAATAGACTTTCGCGTGTTTCGCGTGTTTCGCGGGCATTTGTTTTTGTTTTGGTCATTTGTATTTTGGACATTTGATTTCTTAATAGGATGCCCGCGCCGCGGGCTTTCGTGCTTCGGATTTCGGATTTTTTTAAAGTGGGGGCTTTTGGTCCGGGTCAATTAAACGGGCAGACACAGAGGAGGCTGTCTCAAAACTACTGGAAGTAGTGTCCAATTTTTGTATCCCCCCTGGATTGACCATTTGAATTTTCATTTGCATTGCGTTATTGAGAACTAATATCCCTCTAGTTTGGTATAATTGATAGATTTGATCAATAAGATATTGTATTTAACTATAGAAAGTGATACAATATTGCATGTAGTAGAAATAAATTCCACGATTAAAAAGGATTAACTCATGATACTAGAAATAAAAGCAGATTACAGTCAATCATTTTTATTCCCCCCCACACTGGAGGATTGGGTCCCCAAGGATCATCCCGCAAGATTCATTCGCCTCTTTGTAGAAAGCCTTGATTTTGAGGCGCTAGGTTTTAAAATTCGTGAGAGTGAGGAGGGACGTCCCAATTATAGTAATGACTTGCTATTGAAAGTTTGGTTATATGGTTATTACGAAAAGATTCGCAGCACTCGTAGTTTGGAAAAAGCCTGTAAAAATCAACTTCCCTTAGTATGGCTTACGGGTATGAACTACCCGGATCATAACTCCATTTGGCGATTTTTCAACAACAATGTTAAAGCACTCAAAAAAATATTTTCACAATCAGTGAAATTGGCGCATAAATTTGATATGGTGGGGTTGGTGCTGCAAGCCATAGATGGGACAAAAATAATGGTGGATGTATCAAGGAATCGTAGCCTGCATAAGCAAGACTTAACTGAGTATTTGAAGAAATTAGATCAATCGATCGATGAGGTTATTGAGGAAATAAAAAGTAAAGAATCACAAGAGGGTGGTTTACCAGGCTACCAACTTCCTCTGCACCTTCAGGATAAAAGGAAACTTAAAGAGTTGATCGAGACGGGCCTTGAAGAGTTAAGCCGGGAGGCAAAATTAGAGTTGAAGAAAGAGTTAGAAATAGGTTTGGAGAAATTATCCGCTGCCGGAGTAGATCATTTAAGTTTAACAGCCGAAGAATCGCGTTTAATGATACATAAGAATGGTCAGAAGGAATACAGCTACAATGCTCAGTGTGTAGTAGACAGCCAGGAGCAAATCATAACCGGGGCGAAGGTATGCGCAGATGCCGAAGATAGTCACCAGCTTTGTGGAATGATAGAAGAATCGGCCATGAACCTGGGAGCAATCAGTGAAGAATCATTGGCCGACGGCGGCTATTTTTGCGGAGAGGAGTTATCCAAAGCTGCGGATAGAGGATATGAAGTATCGGTGAATTTGCCTAAAAATATAAAGGGGGAAGGCGGCAATAAGTATCATAAGAGCAATTTTATTTATAACAGGGAGAAAGATGTATACATATGCCCAGAGGGAAGCGAATTGTTTTTTTATTATGAGAAGCCAGGGAGTGGTAAGAGCTATCGAGTAAGAATTTATCGTTGTGTAAATGGGTGCTGTAGGTGTCGCAATCAATGTACCAGGTCTAAACGAGGTCGTGAGATAGAGAGAACACCCTATGAAGAGGTTATATATAAACAGATTCTGAAGCAATCGGATAGAGAGAAGCCGAAGTTGCTCTGGCTGAGGAAAGAGATAGTGGAACCTGTATTCGGTTGGATAAAGAGGAATCAAGGTTTTCAGCGTTGGAGTTTTGGTTATCTTGAGGCGGTAGATACGCAATGGAAGCTGCTTTGTACGACAGTAAACCTGCATAAAATATACCGTAAATGGCTATGTGGCAAAGTCCGTTTTGGGTAAATAGTAAATAGTAATGGCAATGGCAAAGGGTAAAGGGTAAAGGGTAGGAAGAGTGGTGGAATTATCATTCTGATTCCTTAAGGATGAGATGTGAGATTTGAAATTTGCAGTTAACTCGTGGCACAACTCGCCTCAGAAGGGCGATATCAAATTAATTCGGATGCGATTTTTTGTTGCCAGGGCGAAAGTGAGAGTGGGGGGCAGGGCGTTGATAGAAGTTTTGAGACAGCCTCCAGGGGGTCGCCCCTACTAATTACTGCTCCCCTAATGAGGGCTAACTCCATTGGGATGCGCCTATAGCACTGAGTGAACGTAGGAAATTGACAAACCCTGCAATTTGTTATATATAGTAAA
>JAUPLE010000811.1 GCA_030837085.1 Acidobacteriota bacterium
GAAGAGTTTCTACTTTTAAACATATATTCTCCTATAATCTATATATATGCCAGTGTTTCCCCTCTTCCAGGGCTTATCCTGGCGCAACTTCACTTCTTCCCTTCTTACCTTCTTACCTTCTTACCTTCTTACCTTCTTACCTTCTCAACTTCGATCTTTTCCCTTATCAGTATCTTCACAGTGTCTAAATTAAAAAACTCCTTTAATGCATCGTATAACTTTGGGCTTTGCGCCTTCATTTCCCAGGGCTTTTCAAAAAATGCTTCCGCGGCTACGGCGAAAAGTTCGGCTTCATTTATACCTGCATAATCCCCCAGGAAGGAACGTCCTTCGGAGGCTTTCCGCCACTCTTCGGTAACCAGTTCACGCCAGGGAATGGTGGCCCCGGCCTGATCGAAATAATGGGCCATTTCATGATAAACCACATTATGCCCGTCGCGAGGATTTTTAAAACTTTCGAGTAGTGAAGTTTCTGTGAGGAGTAAGGGACCTTTGCGGGTAGCCATCCCGGCAAAATATCCTTTTCCCGGTCGGAAATTTCGATCAAAACGATCCCCGGGAAAGATAACTACGCCATCTTTGAAAGGTGGTTCCCAGGTTGGCCTGCCGTGCAGGAGTGCGGCGGCGCCGGCAGCTACCAGGAGTTTTGTTTCCAGGTCTACGGCCCGGCGTTGAATTCCCTCTATGGAAAAATCGCTTAAAAATATCTGTATATCCTGCTCAAAACGTTTTTTGCCGGTTGTATCAAGACTCTTGTAAAATAAGGAATGCTCTGCCAAAAAAGTTTTCCATGGGACTGGGAATGATTGTTTCAAAGCGCGGTATCGCCGGTAGGGCCGCCGGAAACTTAAAAAAAGATATATCACTTCGACTAACAATGCGCCTGCAAAAAAAAGGATATTGCCTAATGAAACAGCTCCCACAACGCCGATGATCATGATAATGGCAGAGTAAATCCACAGGAAAATTAAATCGATTTTATAAATGGTCTGCATTATGTATTCTCAATTTTCCAAAGTATTATTTTTTAACATCGTATTGATTATGACGGGGAGGTATTCGTCGGTTTTACATACAGGGAAAGAACATGAACCGGCGCCAAAGTGTCCGCCCCCTTCGAACCTGGCGCACAACAGACCGGCATTTACATTGCAGCGGCGGTTGAATATGTTGTGAGCAATACTGACGATTATTTTTTCACGGTCATCGTCGTGATGACGAATTTTCACATTTACCGACGTTTCCGGGAATAGGGAGAACACCAGGAACCGGTTCCCAATGGGCATTTTTTTGAAAGAGCGGAAATCCGTAATCGAGATATCCCCCTTAAATGTAGTGTGTTTCTTCAGATGGGCTGCATAGGTTTTGTTTTCTTTTAGTGAAAGGTTGGTGCGCCATTTGACTTTCGGGTCTTTTAATACTTCCTGGATTTCATATTTTCTCAACAGTTCAACCAATCGGTTCCAGTAGGGTTCATCGGCGCTTATATGACTGAAAATACTCATGGAAAGCAGCACATATGGGTATTTTCCCGGGTGTTCGACTTCGTCTAGGGTCAATTGCGCGGAATCGATTTTATCGGCGGCTGCTACCAACTCGGTATAATCCCGCTTAAATTTTTTTACCTGGCAAGCTATTCCGGTGTTATGTGGGAGGAGGTTCCCGCAGTCGAACCGGTTCAAGTAATCGAAAACAATACTGGCAGCCGAAGGGGCGATTTTAAAAGCGCCGTTAAAAGGTACAGTGACCCGGTTTGTCACATGGTGATCAAACCACAGCAGGCAATTCGGGTGATAGGCTAAATTGGCAATGATATCGTGGTTATGGGCTGCTACCTGCCCGGAGTGCATAGCGTTGGGCTCTACCCAATAGATTTTTTCATTGATGTCCAGCGCTTCACATAGAAGCACCGCGCAAACAATGCCGTCAAAATCGGGGCGTGTAATAATCCTCATGGGGTATACTCCGCTGTCGTTCGAATTATGGATGTTTTTACCAGCGTTCTAGCTTTTCGATTCATCCCAAATTTCTTAATAAACGAGTGCTAATGATAAAACATTATGAAATAAATTTCAAGATTTTTTTTAAAATTCCTGGCAACCTCGGGACTGAAAATATTTGACATAAAAACAAAAAAATATTATATTCATAGGGAACAAAGGAGAAAAGATTGAGATTAGCGAAATTTGAAATCGATGCCATTAAGCAGAGTGTGCTTGGGCTTGATCCGAAAGCAAAAATATTCCTCTTCGGTTCCCGTGCGGATGACACAAAGAAAGGTGGCGATATCGATTTATTGATTCTTTCTTCCAGACTCTCGCCAGCAGACAAATTTAAAATAAAAGTTTCACTATTTAAGAGGCTTGAAGAGCAAAAGATAGATATAACGATTGCCGCGGATACTCAAAGACCGTTTGTCCGCCTGGCATTGAAAAATGGGGTCCCTTTATGAACAGTAATGAAACAAATGACAGAGAGCAAAAAGACCTGGTTTTATTATTGAGAGAAGAGCTTCAATTGTTGGATAAAGCAGCGGAGATTCTGAAATACTCTTATGGGGTTTGCGGTAAAATCGGCATAAAAGAAGAATACTCATTTGAAGAACTCGATAAGTTCGAATCCTTTACCGGTAGGTTTGCCCGCTTAAGTGATTTGCTTATCCAGAAAATTTTCAGGCTAATCGACGATATTGAACTGGAGTCGTCGGGTACCATCAGGGACCGTATCAACAGGGCTGAAAAGAAAGAACTTATTGAGAGCGCCGATGTTTTCATCGAAATAAGGGTAGTAAGAAACCAGGTAGCCCATGAATATATCCAGGATGAAATCCAGGAACAATTTGAAAAGGTATTGGAATATGCCCCCCATCTATTGGACAGCGTCAAACGGGTCAAGAAATACTGCCGAAGATACATACTCTGACCCCTGAACTATCATCAATCTCTATTTCCATCGCGCCATAGGACTTGTCCGGCATGCAGTACCCGGCAATAAACTCATCCAGTGTCAAGCGCTGCTGTGGAAATGGAGGGAAAAGAGAGGTTTGTAGCGCAGTTTTCATCCCATGGGGCATACCGTCACTGCCGAAGATTAAATCCTTCCCGGGCACAAAACCGGCTTTATCGATCAACATACGAAAGGGATTGTTTTGCTCAAGGTATTGGGCTGGCAGCCGGTCGCGATAAACCGTAGAATCGTCGCTGAAATTGGGCTGCATAGAAAGGATAATACCTAACTCTTTGGCTTCATGCGCGGTTTTTTCATTGATAAACTGACAATGCTCCATGCGCACTTCCGGGAACGAAATCCCCCCGCTTTTTAATTTTCGCATCGTGCGCACTACCTGGAATAAGGCCTTATCGCCGATGGCGTGGACTGAAACTCCTTTGCCCAATATAGCCACTTCCTGCATCTGCCGGAAAAGTTCATCATCCGTATGGAGCAGGCCCGCTTTTTTTCCGTTATTATAGGGAATATCCAACGCCGCGGTCCCCGCACCCAATGCACCGTCGGCAAATAATTTGATCCCTTTTACTCCCCGCTGCACCCCGGGGTTCAGGATTTTAAAAGTTGCCAGGTCTGCCCAGAAAGCCGTACGTCCCCGGTAAGGCGAGGAATTTATGATGGAATAGGCCTTCTCGCCTGTCAATAGCATATCTTCTGCATAATAGACTCCTTTTTCGTATAAGCTATCGAAAAGCGTTTTTATCTTTTGTTCCGTAGGCTCTACCATATCGGCAAGGAAGATCAGCATCCGGCTAAAATGCGCCTCATACCAGGAGGGGTCTTTATAATTGGCAATGATGTCCGGGTATTTTTTTTTAAGCTCAGCTTCGGCAGGAGCATTGATAATAAACGAGTGAAGGGAAAGATTGACAATGATGACCGGTGGGAAACGGTTTAATTCTTCTTCCGAAAAGGAATAAAAACCCGTGTTCCAGCCTAAAACAACGGAAATCCTGTCCCTGTCCAGGGACTGCGCCATTTGCAGCGCCTTTCGTTTATCCTTTATCTCCTGGAGGTTCAGGCAATCTTTGAATAGGGCGTAGAAGGACGGGTGATTGTGATGGTCCTTTAATAAAGGGATACTTACTTTTTGTTTCATGATATTTGTCCTTATAAGGGCAAATTGTATTAAAAAAATTTCTTGAAGTAAAGAGTAAAGAGCAAGTTTTCAAATGTTTTGCGGTTAAAGTGTTTGTAATTGACAAAACAAATCCATCATATTATTATATTAAGCATGGAGCAAAAGAAAAAATCAGTTCAAAGGAGATTAGCGATGATTAACAATAAAGCCAAGAAATCACTTTTAATCGTGCTGGTGGGGTTAATTGTTTTGTCGTTTACAACCGGGGTGGTTTTAAGCGCATCGGCGAGCAACGGCACTGGGGATAAGAAAAAATATAAATCCCACAGACCCCAAAAACACGTCGTCGTGGTACATCACGACGGTCCAGCGAATCATCCGTATTATGGAAGGACGGTTACTGTTTTACCGCCCGGGCACACGGTGGTTACAGTTAGAGGCCGTAAGTATTATTATCATAACGGGTTCTATTACTACCCTGGTCAATCGGGTTACTATGCCATTGGAGGACCTCATGGCGCACGTGTTACCGTACTACCGCCTGACCATAGAAAGATTTATCTCCATAATAAAGTCTATTACTATTATTATGGAACATATTACTATTATGATCCCATTCAAAGGGTATACCTGGTGGTAGAACCCCCGGAAGGGGCAGACCTCCCGGAATTACCCGAAGGCTATGAAACCTATCGCTATGGAGCAGATACATACTATCATTGCAATGGCGCCTATTACCGTTTTGATCCCTATCGAAAAATCTATTTGGCTGTAAAACCGCCCGAAGGGTTCATTATAAATTCCCTTCCTTTCGGTTTTGAGACCGTAATAACCGGCGGCCAGAAGCGCTTCCTTTACATGGGAATTCATTACGCCCCTTTCACTCAAAATGGGGTGACGGTGTATAAAGTAGTAAGATAATCCATGGAGTCTAACTGTTGAAAACGATTGAAATTTACGGCCAAACGGGTTTGTCAAAAATCGCAGTCGGCGAAGCACTGGAAAACCTTGAAAAATATACCAGCGGTGCGAAAAAAGTTATCATCACGGACGAAAACCTCAACCGCTTGTACCACAATCGCTTTCCCCCCTGGGACATCATCGAAATCGGGACCGGTGAAAAAATCAAAACCCTGGAAACCCTGGAATATATCTATAAAAAATTGGTGGAACTGGAAATCGACCGCTCCTGCTTTATCGTCGGCATCGGCGGCGGTATTGTCTGCGATGTTACAGGTTTCGCTGCTTCAACCTTCATGCGCGGCCTGCCCTTTGGTTTCGTCTCTACTTCCCTGCTCTCCCAGGTGGACGCCAGCGTGGGCGGGAAAAACGGCGTGAATTTCTACGGCTATAAAAATATGATCGGTATGTTCAACCAACCGAATTTCGTCATCTGCGACCCGGAAATGCTCAAAACGCTGCCCCAAAAAGAACTGATCTCGGGTTTCGCCGAGGTGGTGAAACACGCGGCCATCGGCAGTGAGGAATTGTTCACTTTCCTGGAAATAAACTTTCAAAAAGCGCTGGACCTGGATGGCGAGATACTGGAAAAATTGATCTACGACTCGGTGACGATTAAGGCGGATGTGGTCCGGGAAGACGAAAAAGAAAAAGGAAAACGCCGGATTCTAAACTTCGGCCATACCCTGGGCCATGCCCTGGAAAAAACCACGGGCCTCCCCCACGGCGAAGCCGTGAGCCTCGGCATGGTGTTTGCCGCTGAACTTTCTTTAAAAAAGAATAAGCTGCCAATTGACGAGGTAGAAAGAATCCGGGGCCTCCTATGGAAAATTGGCCTGC
>JAUPLE010000812.1 GCA_030837085.1 Acidobacteriota bacterium
AATCCTGGATTCATCATTCATAATTCATCATTCTATCTTTTCTTCCTCACTTCCTTTTTCCTTGCCCCTGAGTTCTGACTGCTGATTCCCAGTTTGGTTATTGGATTTTGAATATTTGAGATTTGCTTGTAATTTGTAATTTGTGATTTGTCCTTTGGGCTTTGGTCATTTGGATTTGTTTCGAATTTCGTGCTTCATAATGCGTGCTTCGGATTTATTCTTTCCAACTTCGCGGTCCTTAGCGTTCTTCGCGGCTAATTGTTTTCGTTTTTGTCTTCTGCGTGTGGCTTCAAAATTCAATTTTTGTGGGAAATCCCACTTGACAAAATACCCACCCTATACTATTATTTTAAGAGTGGAGGCAAAAAATGACCGAGTTAACCTTGATCTTAGATTCAAAGAAACGAATATCCTTAACAAAACTCTTGCATTTCAGGGGTGTCAGTTCTGTTAGGGCGTCGCTAATGGAAAATGGAGATATATTGTTAAAGCCCATGGCCTCGATTCCGGCGCGCGAATTATGGCTCTATCAAAACCAGGATGCATTGGATAGCGTAAGAAGGGGATTATCCCAAAAAGGTACAATCGACAGGGGATCTTTTGCACAATATATAGATGAGACTGATAAGTGATGACATTTAAAATCAAATTTACACCTGAGGCGGACGGACAACTAAGTGAGTTGGAAAGGAATCCATCTAAGAAGGCAGCTTATAAGGCTATTTTAAAATGCCTTGGTTATATGGAAACCAATCTTCGGCATAATTCATTGCAGACTCATGAATTCACTTCGATGAAAGGGCCTGACGGCGAAAAAGTTTTCGAGTCTTATGCACAGCAGGGAACACCTGGGGCTTATAGGATTTTTTGGTATTATGGGCCGGGGAGAAAGGAATTGACTGTTGCTGCAATAATCCCGCATCCATGATCTACTGAAGAATGGATGCGCCAATTTTTTAAGATCATTCCGCCAGTAATCCCTTTACCAATCACCAATAACCATGAAAACTTTGCCACCAAAATGCGGCGCACCAAGGCACCAAGGCACCAAGGCACCAAGTTTTTTTCTTCGTGTGTCTTGGCTCTTTATGGGTGTCGCCTGTCCTGCCGGGACCTTCGCGGCTATGTTCATGGTATGGGGCCTTGAGGATGAGAAAATTTCCTACAGAGTTGACAAATACCGATATAATGGTTATTATTGTTGCATAGAAAAATTGAGGATAATAGGATGACATTTAAAAGAGTAAGTATTAATCCGACTATATGTGGTGGGAAGCCCACTATTCGCGGCTTACGGTTCCCGGTTTCACGTCTTCTTGGTTTACTTGCTGCCGGTGAGACCCCGGAATCGATCTTAAAATCATATCCTTACCTGGAGAAGGAAGATATACATGAAGCGCTTCAATATGCTTCATTTCTGGCTGATGAACAGGTCATCGAGTTTGCTGCATGAAATTTCTTTTAGATATGCCGGTTTCACCATCTCTTCTTCGGGTTCTCCGTATCTATGGACATGAAGGAGTCCATGCCAGTCAAATCGGAAAATCGCGCGCCGCGGATGAAGAATTGTTGGAACTGGCACGTCAAGAGGATAGGACGATTATCACAGCCGATTTAGATTTTCCGCGGCTCTTAGCTTTAAGCTTTGCAGCAGGTCCCGGGATAATTCTGTTCCGGGGCGGGAATTATTCGGATGAAGAGATGCGAGATTTACTTGAAAGAGTATTTAAAGAAGTACCTCCTGAAAATTTGAAAAATTCAATCTGTGTAGTTGATCGACAGCGGATTCGTTTGACCAACTTGCCAATCGATAGAAGCTAACAATAACCTATTTTTTTTTCGCCGCAGGCGTTTAAAAGTTGTCCGAAGGACGCCCCTTCACCAATCACCAATCACCATTAACCATGAAAATTTTACCACCAGAAGGCGCCAAATTCCCCCCCAATTAAATTTAATAACTTCCGAAAAGGGGGCGGGGGCATCTTAATGAGCAGTCGCAGACAAGTTTTCAATCTTTTTTTTGGAAAACCCGGTAGCTTCCGCAATGATATCTAAAGCAACACCCCTTTTTATCAATTTCCTGGCAGTTTCAATTTTTCCACTTTCTACTCCCTCCTGTTTTCCTATTTTTACCCCTTTTTTCTCTGCTATTCTTTCCCAGCTTGTTATATACGGCATTTTATAGTCCTCCTCTAATTTCTCTATTTTCGTTGATAATTGTTCATTAAGCCCCTCCGGTAAACGGATGAGCCAATCGATAAATTTTAAAAGCACACGGATTTCTTCCTTTGTGTACCTTCTTTCATAACACCGGCGAATAAGCTCCAATTTGACCGCGGACTTTTTATTGTCATCGGCTTTTTTTAATTTATACCGTTCCAACTGCGCAAGTACTACCATTGCCATTGGATTGTCGGAATTCTCTAACTTGTCCCTGAGCTCCTTTTTATTCTTAAAATCGATGATCTTCACCATCGGGATTTTCATCCGTAGTTCAAAGCCCCACTGTTGGACCAGGTATTCATCCGGCCGGTAATTCTCATCTTCATCGGTTAATATGGCAACGCTGATGACTTTGATCCCTTTA
>JAUPLE010000813.1 GCA_030837085.1 Acidobacteriota bacterium
AGGTACTGTGGATCGGCACCGGCAACGGGCTTAATAAATTCGATAAGAAAGTGGAAATATTTACCTCTTACCTTGAGAAGAAGAGTTCAATTGCCGGCCAAGCAGTGGGGAACCGGGTAAATGCGATTTACCAGGATCATTCAGGTCTACTGTGGATTGGGGCGGATGACGGATTGCATAAATGTGAAAGTCAAGATATTTTCACTAGAATTGGATGCAAAGGTGGGGCTAAAGAATCTACTCCTAAAAAAATAAGAGTGATCTATGGCGATAAAGATAATGCTCTATGGTTAGGAACCGAAGGTGGGTTATACAAATTTATCCTTGAAAATGGAAAACTTAACCATGATGATAAACTTACCAATAAACTCGCTGAATTAAGTAATAAGCAAATCAGTTCGCTTCATAGAGACCCTTCCGATAGACTTTGGATAGGAACCCAGGGGAATGGGCTTTATATATTAGATCTCTTAATGGGAAGGCTTACTCGTTATATCAATATTTCCGATAATCCCGACAGCATGAGTAATGATGATGTTAGGGTGATTTACGAAGATAAATCAGGTTTGATCTGGATCGGGACCTATACCGGCGGGCTCAATAAATATGATCCTAAAAGGAAAAAATTTACCCTTTATAGAGACATTCCCAGGAATCAAAGCAGCTTGAGTAATAACAATATCACGTCAATTTGTAGAGGCAAGGGCGGTGTTGTCTGGTTGGGTACCTGGGGCGGTGGGATATACAATTTCAAACAGGAAAATAAAGCATCTACTCATTTTGAAATCCCTTATACGGTTTCTAAAAATCCCGACAGGAATAAGATACGCGCAATTTGTGAGGACGATGATGGTGTGCTCTGGGTCGGTACCGGCGGCGCCGGTATTTATCGATTTGAGCCAGGAAGGGGGAAAAATTTTATTCCTTATCTTTTAAAGAGTTCTAAAGAAACGGAAGACTACATAATAGGACCTGAGGAGTATATCCTGACTATCTATGCGGATAAAGAAGATGTGATCTGGATTGGCGCCCTGGATAAAGGACTAATTAAAATTGAGAAAAAGGGGAAAGAATACATTAGTACGAATTATAGGTTCGACTCCAAAAATGATAATAGCTTAAGTGACGATAAAATTTATTCAATTCTCGAAGATAATTCAGGGACGCTCTGGATCGGAACCGGAAACGGCGGTCTTAACCGATTTGACAGGGAAAAAGAAATTTTTACACGTTACCAGCCAGGAGATAGGACTGATAGTATCAGTCACAATTTTATTACGGCAATTTGCGAAGACAGCGAAGGGAATTTATGGCTAGGAACTAATGGGGGTGGGCTAAATAAATTTGATAGGCAGAAAAAAACATTTACCACTTTTACTACGAAAGACGGTCTACCCAACAATGTGATTTACGATATTTTGGCAGACGAAGACGACTATCTCTGGCTGAGTGCAAATAAAGGGTTATTAAGATTTAATACGAAAGCTAAAGACGCAAAATTCAGAAATTACTCAGTCAGGGATGGGCTGCAAGATTTAGAGTTTAACAGGGGGAGTGCCTGGAAAAATGAGAAGGGCGAAATGTTTTTCGGAGGTGTCAATGGCTTTAATGTCTTTGACCCGAGAGAATTAAAATCAAAAGATAGGTTAATCCCACCTCCGATTGTTATTACATCCTTTAAAAAACGCAGCCAGGAAGTTGAACTTCCCACCGCCATTTCGGAAATCGACCAATTGGAACTATCTTATAAAGATACCTCAATTACTTTTGAATTTGCTGCCCTAAGTTTCATCGATCCTGGATGTAATAAATACGCCTTCAAACTTGAACCTGTGGACAAGGATTGGATTGACCTTGGAAATAAACATAATGTTGATTTTATCAACCTTAAACCCGGGGATTATCTTTTCAAGGTTAAGGGCTCAAATAATGATGGAACCTGGAATGAGGTAGGGAAGTCCATAAACATTACCGTAAATCCTCCATTCTGGCAAACCGGCTGGTTTTATATTTTGGCATTGTTATTTATAGGCAGTTCAATCTTTAGCTTTGTTCGATGGCGTATCAATGTTATTGAGGAAGCTAATGCCAAATTAAAGAAGGAAATTGTAGAACGCAGACGTGCAGAAGAACATTTCCGAACCCTACTGGAGACGTCTCCGGATGCCATTATGCTGTCGGAAGTTGAGACTGAAAAGATCATTATGGCAAATCAACAGGCTTCCAATTTACTGGGATACAGCAGTGAGGAAGAAATTAAAAGAGAAGTTAAAAACATGTTCGATATTTTTTCAGAACACGATCGGGAAGAAGCTAAAAAAAATGCCGAAAAAATCATAATGACAGGCGTTAATAGAAATACCGAGTATACCCTTATGAGTAAAGATAAAATTCCCATCGCTGCCGAGCTAAGTACTGCTTTAATAAGAGATCCCGATGGAAATCCCAAATATTTCTTATTCACCGCCAGGGATATCAGGAAGAGAAAAGAGGAAGAAAGACAGGAAAAAATTCGACAAGAAAGGTTAGTCCAGATCGATAGGATGGCGTCACTTGGGACACTGGTATCGGGTGTGGCCCATGAACTGAATAATCCCCTCAGTTCCATTAAGATGAATGCCGAAAGTTTTTCAAAGGTGTGGGTAGATGTTATCCCGGTTTTAGAAAAGCATTATGAACAGAATAAAGATTTTAAAATGGCAAAAATACCCTATGAATACGCAAAATCGGAGTTAGATGGATTGATAAAAGGGCTCATAGATAGTTCTCACCGTATTGAAAAAATTATCGACGATCTAAGAAGTTTTTCCCGGCCAGGAGGAAGTGGCGGTAACTATACCAGGCAGCCAATCGATATCAATAAAGTTATTGAATCATCCATTGAATTAACCAACAATATGATTAAAAAAGCAACCCAAAATTTCTCTTTTAAACCCGGGCGAAATTTGCCCCCCTTTGAAGGAAATTCTCAAAAGTTGGAGCAAGTATTTATCAATTTAATACAGAATGCCTGCCAGGCCCTGCCGGATAATTCAAAAAAGATTGAAATATCTACAATTTACGAAGTCAAGAAGAAGCAAATCATTATCAAAGTAGAAGATGAAGGCGTAGGGATAGAGGAAAACAATCGAAAATATATATTCGATCCTTTTTTTACTACTAAAAGAGACAGCGGAGGCACAGGGCTCGGTCTTTCTATTTCTTTACAGATTATTCAAGAACATGGAGGCAGCCTGATGGTAGAATCAATTGCTGGGAAAGGAACCACCATTATTATTAATCTAAAGGTGATCTTATTTGAAAAAAAGAAATAAATGTTATTGGAGGTTAAAGAATGGACCTA
>JAUPLE010000814.1 GCA_030837085.1 Acidobacteriota bacterium
AGGATGCCATCGCTCAAAGGGACGAAGTGTTTAAGGAACTGGCTGCTCTAACAAGGCGGTTCCGCGCCATTTGCAGTGTCCGCCCGAACCCCCGAATCCACCCGAACCCCGTTAAGGAAATGCAAAAACGAAAAGGAATAATGGTTAATTGTCAATTGTTAATTGTTAATGGTTAATGGCGAAGGGGGGTGAGATGGAAAGAACCCCCTCGAAAAGGTACTGAGCCTGATGGTGTTAATAATGGAATCCTCTGGTACAGTCCTACAAATAGGTCCCCCGCGCCGCGGGGCAGCATGGGGGTGAGCCTGATGGTGGTTAGGGCATAAACCTCCCGGTACAGTCCTACAAATAGGCCCCCCGCGCCGCGGGGGCCGCCCCATTTTGTAAAAAATAAACTTGACAAAAAAAATCCATAATGTTATAAAAAAAGATGGACCGTAGAAAAGCTATTTTAGGAAAAGTCTTGCGCATAATAAATATCAAAATAAAAAAATAGGAGAATCAAATGCTTAAAAAACTTACCACCAAAACAACTAACGAAGAAAAAGGTGAACTCAAGGAGCGTATGGCTGAAACCAACAAGTGCACCTGGGAATGTCGGGCTGTCTGCTTTGAATTACAAGGATTAACGTACGATGGCTATGTCCAGGGATACGCCGAATACTATTGAGTATGATGAGTTAAGCTAACCTTGTTTTTCATGGCGTACAAGGGAAGCAATTCCCTGGTACGCCATGTTTTTTCGTTAATTCAGAATGATTAAAGGAGAGTGAAAAAATGCCTGCATGCTTAAACCTGGTTCGCGATGATTATGTGTACTTGTGCGATTACAACCAGTTAGTCAACACCGAAATCAAGGATTTGTTCCTGGAACACAGCGCCGGCCGGAGTATCACTTTCAAAGACGTGGATATCAATGAGCAGTTAATAAAAGAGAGAATAAAAAAACTACCTCAATTGATTTTTGAAGCCACGGAGAATTGCAATCTGAAATGCAAATATTGCGTTTTCGGCGGTACTTATTCTAACCAACGAAAGCTGGAACCATATAATATGAGCTTTGAAACCGCCAGGAAAGGTGTGGACTATATTTATTCTTTTATTAAAGATCGAAAAAACAAGGAGTTCAACCTCAGCTTTTACGGCGGCGAACCCATGCTCAATTTCGGAACCATTCAACAAATTGGCGAATATAGCAAAAAACTTTTCAACGGTTGGAAACTCTACTTCAATATGACCACCAATCTAACCCTGCTGGACAATTCAATGCTGGATTACCTGGTGGAAAATAACTTCTCCCTGCTGGTGAGCCTGGACGGTGATGAACAAAACCATGACGCCAAACGGGTATTCCGCAATGGCAGAGGTTCCCATGACCTGATCATGAAAAACCTGCAAAAAATCAAAGAACGGAACCAGGACTATTTTGAAAAGAAAATTTCCTTTTCGGCCGTGTATTCGCGCGACCTCCCTTTAAAAAATCTGCACCGGTTCTATACCACCACTAATTTAATTAAAAATAATCCCATAAGGTTTGGCAATGTCATTACCTACAATACCACCTATTACGACCAGTATCCTTACAACAATGCCGCGGCCCGAGAGGATCTTAACGTCGCACTAACTCAAATGGCGCACAAGGTCCGGGAGGGTAAAGCGCTAACCGGATATGAAACTCATTTATATAACAATTTAAAAAGCATAGGCTCCCGCTTACATACCCGGGGTTATACCTTTTTGGCCGGGACCTGCCTGTTTGACAGCCGGATGTACCTGGATGTCCACGGCCGTTTTCATTTGTGCGAAAAAATGAATAATACACTTTCTTTTGGCGATATAGAAAATGGATTCGATTATAAAAAAATGATAAGTATTGCCAGGGAATTTATCGAGGTGGGGAAAACGCATTGCTCCAGTTGCCGCGTCCGATTTTTGTGCAAACGGTGCTATGTAACGTTCTGCGGCGACGGTAAATTCGAAATGGATCCTGTCTTTTGCAAAAACCAGGAAGAAGCTATTATCCACAGCCTTGAAAAATATATCGAAAGTAAAGAAGAAGGATTAATATAAAATGAATAAAACAGCAACCGTAAAGAAATTTCACCAGTTTATCCACGTAGAAAAAGGACCGGTTAATTCCGCTGTTATCGATTTATTAAAAGGCAATGTCTACCATGTGGAAAATGAAACCATTGAAAAATTGGAAAAAGGCGCATACCGGGAAATCCGGGAATTTATTAAATCCGCTGAAGAGGAACAGTTAATGCTCGACGTTAATCCCAGTCGTTGGATTCCCGATCTTAAACTGGACCCGGACCCAAACGAAGAAGACTATGAAACAGGTATGGAACTACACCTGGATGAGGGACTGGCCATAAACCTTGATGCCCTGCTAAATTTGTTCAAGGAGTATAATATCTATAAAATTGTCTATTACGGCCGGGAAATGCCCCAAACCCAGCAATACCAGGGAAAAATCATTTTAAAAGAAAAAGATTTCCAGGTATGTGAAAAAAGGACCTGTGTGGATGGCGATTTCCAGCAAATCACCGAATCATCTTATCTTTTTAACCGGAGATATAATAGCTGCTGGGGAAGAAAGATCGCCATTACCGGGGATGGGAAAATACAGCCCTGCATTTACAGCGACATCAAGGTGGGAGACGTCGCCGACCTGGTGGGCGGCAACCTTGAAGTAGATAATCTTATTGAAAAAATGAAGGAGTACTGGACCCTCACCAAAGATAAAGTGCAGACATGTAAAGATTGTGAGCTAAGGCATACCTGTTTTGACTGCCGGGAAATCGCCCGCCGCCAGGGCAATGATTTACAGGCGGTTAATCCCCATTGCCTCTATAACCCCTATAATGGAACCTGGAAATCAAAATAAACAGTTATCCCTGGCCTGTCTGCTGCCTACGGGTTCAGCCTCGGAAGAGATCGAAGGCATCTCACACTTGTTTGAGCATATATTCGCAACGATACTACATAACCGCTGCCCATGCGCGTACCAAAAGCTGCGGGTGCACGGCCATACTACAGAAGATTATGTAATTTTGTTCTGTTCTCATTTCACCACCGAAAATATCCTGCAGACGCTTAGTGGGATGAAATTTGCGGAAATTGACCTGGATTACCAAAAACAGCAATTAAAGAATGAAATCGAACGAGAAACTTCAAACCGGGAAGAGTTTTTTTTCCGTTTTGTATGGGAGGGCACGGATTATGAGAAAAGTCCCCTGGGCAGCATCGCCAGGGTTGATACTATCACTGCCGCTATCCTGGAGGATTTCAGGCGCCAATTGATAAACAAAAATATTTTATTCTACAGCCGGGATAAAGGAATTGAAATACTAAACCTAAGTAATTCGGAAACCAGCCCAGTCCCCGGCAAACCGTTGTCTTTGCCCATTGCCCAGTCCTGGAGAAAAAGCAGACCTTTCCGGGAAAAATTGTATGATATTTATTATTTCAATAGGGATATCGAAGCCTTTTACCTTTTGGAACGGGTGTTGAAAGAGTTGAATCCTGCACGGCACATCCAGGTAAGTGAGAAGAAGTACATGAGTGCAATGATTATTGAGAAAGGAGCGGCTTTTCCTTCAGGGCAGGATATACGTTTCCTGGAAGAGAAAGCCTTCGAGGGAATTAACAGGGATTTAGGGGATATTAAAGCGAATTTCAGGGAGCAGGCCGTGAATGAACTGGAAAGCGTTTATTTTTATGGGCAGCAGTGGCAGGACCGGGTCGTCCGGTTATTTAACACCACTGAACGCCGGTTAGTGGAATTGGTAAAACAAATAAAGATTTAAAAAATAAAAAACTTGCCTGATTCTTTGCCTTATGTTAGAATAACGTTGTGATAAAAAAGTACAAATTACGCCCAACAATGAAATTTGTAGCGAGGATATTAGAATGGCAATCCTTAGACCAATCGATGACAACACCAAACAACAATTGAATTATCATTTAGAGAAAGTTGAAAAGGCGTTAGATGCGGATGCAATTGCTATAGTTGGCTTGATCATTTCCCCTCTAGATTGGGACGTCAAAAGAACTATCGAACTCTTCTCCGAAAAGCGACGCCGGTTAGCAGTTATTCTTGATACAGTCGGCGGAATTGCAGAAGTTGTGGAACGCATGGTTAATACTATTCGCCATTACTACGACGAGGTATATTTCGTAATTCCAGACCTAGCGATGTCAGCGGGCACAATATTCGCTATGTCTGGCGATAAAATTTTCATGAGCTATTTTTCAGTACTTGGACCGATCGATCCACAGATTGAAAAGGATGGTAAGCTCTTTCCAGCGCTTTCGTATCTGAGTCAGTACAAACGCCTTTGTGAAAAGGCAGATAAAGGACAATTAAATACCGCGGAATATGCCTTACTGAATAAGCTCGATCTTGGGGAACTGCATCAATTTGAACAGGCGCGTGAGCTTTCTATCGACTTGTTAGAAGACTGGCTGTCCAGGTTCAAATTCAAAGACTGGGAAAAACATAGTTCAACGGGTGATTCTGTTAGTGCTGATGAAAAACGGAATCGTGCGAAAGAAATTGGGACTGCCCTTAGCAACAACGAACGCTGGCATTCTCATGGGCGAGGTATCACACGCGAAACCTTAACCTCTGATATTCGACTCAAAATAGATAAAATCGAGGAAACCCCCGGTCTTCTTTCTTCGCTTGATGCATATTTCGCCCTGTTAAAAGACTTTGTGCAGCGTGGGCAATATCCATATTTCATCCACACACGGGAGTATTTCTAATGAAAAAACAAAAAACAGAATTACTTAAACGAAATTCGAAAATTGACCAAAAGGTTATCTCTGCAGCCAAAATTTTACAAGATAAATTATCGGGGGTTATAAAACCCAAGCAAGGTTCCGATTACAGAATCTCCCCGCCTCTCGGAGGGGACATGTTGATGTTAAGACTCCGCGATAAAGTGTCTAACAATAACATTTAACGCGGGTGGTTTCAAAAAAGCGAAAAAAATCGAAGGAAAAAAGAGATAAACAAGTTATTTCTCTTTTGACTTCAACGAAAACTGCATGACCAGGGGCAGATGATCGGAACTATTGATTCTTTCCGGCACCCAGGCTTTAATCAAGGTGATTTTATCGTGATTATAAAATATATGGTCCAGCTTGCGCGAGGGACTATCCGACGGAAATGTAAACGTAACCGGCTCGGTAACGCTTAAGCTTTTTTCCGCTAAAAACAACCCGATGGTGTTATCATTGGTGAAATCGACGTCCGGCTCATCAAGGAAATTATTTTTCTGCGCCGCATCCGGGGGAATGCTGTTGAGATCACCTATCACCAGCACGGGGTACTCATTTCTAAAGGAACGGTACATCTCCAACACTTTCCCGGCCTGCTTTTCCCTGGTCTCACGATCAAAAGCTTCCAGGTGCACATTAAGAATGACGATATCTTTATCTTTGATTTTTATTTTCACTACCTGGATTAAGCGGTCCAGGTAAAGGGCATTGTAATAAAACGGCCTGCCGGCGGGTTTTTCCAGCACGAACCTTTGGGTTGAAAGAATGGGCCAACGGCTGAGCACTGCCTGGCCGGAGAGCATTTTCCCAAAGTGCACCGACGGCGGCCAATAAGGGAAAGGAACGTAATGCTTATCCCAATTGACGGCAACGGCTGCGTATTTATAACCTGCCTTTTCCGCGATAGATCGCACTTGATCGACATAAAAAGAACGCCGGGAATGGAAATCGATTTCCTGGAACCCGATGAAATCGGGTTCCACTTTTTCCAGTAGTTGCAGGGTGGTTTGCATATTTTCTTCAAACAGTTCTTTCGTTGTTTTTATGGGCAGGTTGTTCAGCATCCCGGATAGGTAGCCGATGTTATAAGTCATCACGGTAAACACTTCCCCTTGCCCCTGTGACTGTGTTGGTGGTCCTGGGAAAACAATGATTTCAGACAGTTTTTCCGGGGGTAGGGCGCTGGCGCCGGATGAAGCCCAGGAATAAAAAATAACCAGGGATAAAAAAACACAGGCAATAAAAATACCGATAACGGCCACGATCATTTTAATTTTTTTTTTATTCATGCCATCTTATAATGGTCAGGTTTCGAATTTTTTCTTCTTCTTGAAATCATTATCCAGGATTTCCCTGAGGGTAATTTCATAGAATTCATCCTGGATAACCTTTTCCAGGTGTTCCCACAGGGGGCGGGCCAGGCAATTTTCGTTGAGAGGACAGGTTTCGTCGCCGGTGCAGCCGGAGAGGTTGAATTTTTCGTCAAAGGCATCAAATATTGAGGACACAGAAATTTCTTCGGGTTTTTTGTTTAATATATAACCGCCATAAATTCCCTGCACACTTTTAATAAGTTCATGCTTTTCCAGGGGACCGGCCAGTTTCCTTAGGTATTTGGGTGAAACCTGCATTTTTTTCCCCAGTACAGCGGTATTCACGACTTCATTCGCTTCAGCCAGGGACAAGAGCATTCGCAAACCGTATCTAATTTTGGTATTGATTTTCATGGTTATAATATAACTCAATTACTCCTGTTTTGTCAATCTGTGTATTTCTTTTTAAAAAAATTACTTGCTGATTTTTTAATTCGAAGGGTTTAAGTGAACAAAACGCTCCGGCCGCCTTTCTTTTCGGGAAAGGCCAGTATACTAAAACCGGCTTTTTCAGCCAGGCTCAGCATCTCTTGATATTTTTCCCGGGTTACATGCCATCTGGGTTCCACCACCAGGAATTTTCCGCCGGTTTTTAATAATGATCTCGCTTCTTGAAAAAAAGCCCCGGCATTGGGTAGTTCATGAACCATATAATAAGCCAGCATGAAATCGGCTTTTCTATTTAATTCAAGGGCAATCCGGTCTTTTTCACAGGGGTGGAATTCTATCCTGTCACCGAGATTTTTTGCCGCGGCTTTTCTTTTGGCATGTTCCAGCATTTCTTCTTGCAAATCCACCGCGATTATTTTCCCCTGCTTACCGACCATGCTGGCCATGGCGACAGTGAAAAATCCCGGGCCGCAGCCAAAGTCGATAACGGTATCGCCTTCATTAATATACTCACCCACGATTTTGGTGGGGTTTTGCAGCAGTTTTCTGAACCAATTGTCAAGCATAAAAGCCATTTTATAGGGGCACACATATGTGTCGCATGAATCATTTTTTTCTTTATCCGTCATTTTAGCCTCGAAAAGAATAATAATATAATGCCAGGGTACAAAAATAATCTGCCTATATAAAAAAAAGAACGAAATCCCGGCTCCTAGTGAACCGGGATTCCGTTCGATGGTTGCAATAAACAGATTTACGTTTTGTCTTACATCACCGGTACAACATGCCTGCCGATAGCAACTGTAGTTGCGATAAACCCGATCAGCCAGAACACGATGATATAGACGATAAGGACAACGATAAAATATCCCACGGCCTTATCCTGCGGCGGATTCTTTACAATCTTAATGCCGAGATACAAGAGGTACAGGGCGTAAAGACCTGCAATCATCACCAGGATAGCCAGCGCCGGGATGATATACAATATACCGGCAATCCAAACCGGGGTGTTGGCGAAAACAGCCGCTTTCATTGAACTGACCATATCTTTCTGGGAACCGAAGGTGGTTGCCAGCGCATCGATGACAAAGCCTGCTACAAAAAGGCCCACCAGCGACAGCACATACATCAGGATGGTCCAGATCAAGGCGTTGGCAATGGGCCATCTTACGGTAAATCCCATAACCGTAGTGCCGATAAGGGCATTCCCGATAAAACCGGCGATGGCCGGGATAGCCGCCAGCCAGATGGCATACTTGAGAAACATGTCATTGATTGTCATAGTCTCGTTTTTTATTACTTCCCACTCTTCGGTGGGTTTGGTAATAATAGCAATAGCACGTTTAATAATCGCATTAAAATCCATTTTTAAACCTCCAATTTTTAAATTTAGGACAACACGATACCAGAAAAAAAAAAAAAAGTCAAACCCCTATTGAAAAGAAAATATTCTATCGGAGATTTTATGTTCGTGTTCGTCGCGATACGTTCGTTTGTCCGTGGTACTTATTTCAATCGATGCGCCTATACTTCCTTTTACACAATTTTAGCCTCGAAGGGTTACATTTTTCTTTGTTTTCTGCTACAATGTTTATCTCTTGTGAAATCTAAGAAAACAACTCGGAGTAACAGCATGAGAAAAAACATCGGAAATTGTATTTGTTTTGGTCTTTTAGGCGCCATGCTTTTTATGTTTGTGCATCCAATGCCGATCTACTCGCTATCTCCTGTCCCCACCCCCGTGGAAGAAAAGGAAACCTTGAGAATAGGCATCTCTAACTTCCCTGCTTCGTTGAACCCGTTCTATGCAATGGATGAGACATCCCAGGCAGTATTAAACAAAGTCTTTGACGCCCTGTTTTATTTCGACGGCGCGGGAAAACTGCAAAACGGCCTGGTCCAAGACTTCCACCAGGGAAAAAATAATAAAGAAATTATTTTGTCTTTAAAAAAAAATATTTTCTTTTCCAATGGTCGGGAACTGGAAGCCGAAGACGTTACGGCCACCCTGGAACGAATCAAAGATTCGCGTTTCAATTCGCCCTATAGTGACAAACTTGCCTTTATAAACCGAGTGGAAAAGGTCGATAAGTACACGGTAAAACTTATTTTGAATTATTTGCCCACCCCCTGGAGGAATTATTTATGCATTAAAATACTGAACGCCGGGGAAATTGCCGGTGTAGACCCGGTAACATTCAGGAATAAGGTTTTATCCGGGACAGGCGCTTACCAAATCCAACAGGTGAACGAACCTTCTGAAGTTCTCCTTTCATTAAAGGATGCAAATAAAAATCCCGCCATGTATCGCTCCATCGAATACATCGTGGTATCTTATACACATCTAACGCCGCTAAAACTGCTCAGCAACGAAATCGATATCTGTGAACTCCAACCTGAGCATCATGATGCCTACAATAATCTAAAGGAATGGCAACAAAAGTTTACCATCCTGAAATATAAAAAGTTCGGTTATACTTTCCTGGTATTTAACTTAAACAACGTCAAACTGGACCGGGAAGTGAGAAGAATTCTTTATAACCTGCTGATCCACGGGGATTTCGTCGAACGTTTCTTAAATGGTAAAGGCGAATGCATATTCTCACCTTTTTTACTTTTAAACGGTAAGGTGAAATTGGCGCAATTCCCGGTGCAACCACTGGTAAAACCATTGCAGCTAAAAATACTGGGCAACTCGGAAAGCAAAATTCGCAAGGAGTTTATCCTGTTCTTGCAAGCGGAGTTGAAGCCCTATAACATTTATCTTTCACCGCTTTTCCTGGAGTATCATACCTTCCTGGAGTACATTCGCAAATCAGCTTATGATCTGGCGGTTTCGGGTTATGTGCTGGACCTCGATAATGACATGAAAGATATCTTTTACAGCGACGCATACTTTAATTATGCGCATTTCAAGAGCCCGGAGATGGACCGACTGCTGGACCAGGGGTTGCTGGAGTTGGACCCGGTCAAGCGGGAGACCATTTACCTTAAGGCGCACGATATATGGTTAGAGGAGCTGCCGTTCATACCGGTGTTTACTCTTTACTATTACATGGGTGTATCGCGGAAGATAAAAATCCCCGGAACAGTCAGTACGTTGGTGGGTTCGGAAAGCGATTTTTTAATCGACATTCGCCAGTGGACAAAATAGTGCCCGCGAAACACGCGAAAGACGCGAAAAAAACGACTGCATTGGGTGATATAATAGACCGTTGTCAATGAATTTTTAATATGCTATAATGGTTCCCGGTGAGAAAAGATGAAAATGAAAAAATTGCCTATCGGGATTTCTGATTTCAAAGATATAGTGACCGGGAATTACTATTACGTCGATAAAACCCTATTTATCAAAGAAATCATCGACAGCGGCGATAAAATCCTCCTTATTCCCCGTCCGCGGCGATTCGGGAAAACACTCAATCTTTCCATGTTGGGATATTTTTACGACTGCTGCCCGATGGCATGGGAGCCAGAATCAAATTCGCAAGCGTCTGCCCCGGATAAAGTCACCCCTTCTCCCGGTGCATTCAAGCATTTATTCGATTCCCTGGCCATAAGCCGCGCAGGCCAGGTGTACATGGATAAAATGGGTAATTACCCGGTCATTTTTTTATCTTTTAAAAACATCAAGGAACTCGATTGGGAAACCAGCTACAGGAAAATAAAAAAGTTGATCCGGTCGGAGTTTGCCAGGCATTGCTACCTCATGGAAAGCAAAAAAATGATGCCTTTTGAACTGGATTATTTCCAACAAATTCTCGATCTAAAGGGTGACAGGGAAGATTATGAAAATAGTTTGGAATCGCTGCTGATCTTTTTAAGCCGATTTTACAATAGACGGGCGGTTATTTTGATCGATGAATATGACGCCCCGATCCATGCCGGTTTTAATTACGGTTTTTATGATGAGGTCATCAACTTTATGCGCAACTTCCTGGGCGGGGGCCTGAAAGATACCGACCAGTACCTGGAAAAAGGTATTTTAACCGGGATTATGCGGATTGCCAGGGAATCGATTTTTTCCGGTCTCAACAATCCCGGGGTGTATACGCTGCTGGCGTCAAAGTTTAGCAACCATTTCGGATTCACCGAAGAAGAAGTCAAAACCATGCTGGAGGATTTCCAGGTTTCGCATTTGTATGACCAGGTCCAGTTGTGGTATAACGGTTACCTATTCGGCGGCAAGGTTATTTATAATCCCTGGTCCATTATCAATTTCTTGAACGACGAGGAAAAAAAATTAAAACCTTACTGGATTAATACCTCCGACAACCAGATCGTGGATTCGTTGTTGTCCAGGGAGGGGAAAGAACTCAAGGAAGATTTGGAACAGCTCATCCGCGGCGAGTCCATTGAAAAAGCCATCGAGGAAAACATCATATTGAAAGAAGTCGCCAACCGGGAGGATTTATTGTGGAGTTTCTTATTAATGGGTGGATATCTGAAACAGACCTCCGAGAGGTTTGACGGTGTTTCGGAAAAAACCTATTATTCCCTGGCGATTCCCAATAAAGAAGTAAGGGCCACGTATACCGGTATTATCGACCGCTATTTTTCTACCAAGATCGAAAATAAGAAATTGGAGATTATGCTCAAAGCATTGATCGATGGCGATATTAAACTCTTCGAAAAAATGTTGAAAATGATCGTACTGGCTGTATTCAGTTACCACGATTTCGGCAATGAGCCGGAGAAAGTCTATCATGCATTGGTGGCCGGTCTGCTGATCTGGATATCCAATACCCATGAAGTAAAATCCAACCGCGAATCGGGTTACGGTAGATACGATATTATGATTATTCCCAAAGACTGTACCAAAATAGGGTATGTGATTGAGTTCAAGTCGGTGGACAAAGATGCGAATGAAACGGTAGAAACCGCGGTTGAAGCTGCCATGGCCCAGATCGAAGCAAAACAATACGAAACCGAACTGGTGGAAAGAGGAATTAAACATATCAAAAAACTGGCCATTGTCTTTTCAGGCAAAGAGGTCTTTGTCAGGTAACAGGCAGCGCCTGTTCCACAAAAAGATTTTGGCCCACGAATTACACGAATTTTCACGAATTGTTTTTCTTCCTGTGTCTTCGCGTTTAAAGGGAGTCCCGCCGGGACCTTCGCGGCTAACTTTCGCGTCTTTCGCGTGTTTCGCGGGCTTTTTTTTGATTTCCCTATTTTTACTAATAACTCAAAAAAGTGTGCAAAAAAAACAAGGATTTGAGACACTGTCTTCAATGAAGGAAACCCCCGGGGCCGTGCAAGGTAAGCGCTTAATATTTCACACCCATAAGGGAACCGAGTTATTTGGCATTTAGCCTAAAAGATGGATTGTTATGCTCCATTAGAAGGTGCTTCGTTCGGAACTGACTGCGGTGCTTGATCA
>JAUPLE010000083.1 GCA_030837085.1 Acidobacteriota bacterium
AAATGGTAACACACTCTATTTTTTCTGTCAATGAATTATCCCGGTAACGCCCCTACGACACTCCCCTGCCGGGGGTCCGCTTCCATTAACCGTTAACCATTAACCGTTAACAATTGACAATTGACAATTAGAAAGGCATAAAAATAAGGGCAGACACACAGGTCTGCCCCTACAACACTCCCCTGCCGGGGGCCAAACTTTTGAAAAAGTTTGATCAAAACTTTTGATAACCAAAAGCTTTTGTGGGGGGGCAGGGGGCCCCGCGGCGCGGGGGGCCATTTTAATTAACAATTAATAATTAACAATTGACAATTAACAATTAGAAAGGCATAAAAATAAGGGCAGACACACAGGTCTGCCCCTACGGTAATCAAAATTAAACGGAATTATTTGTTTATACTAATCTTTATCTTCTTTATATCTTCCTTATAAAATAACTGGGTTTCGCTTACCTTGATCCACTCCTGCCACATCATCGGCAGATTACGGAATATGAACTGTCCTTCTTTCCCGGTGACAACCTGTTTATCTTTGGCACTAAGCGTAACCGCCGACGGCCTGACTTCATTGGCGTCATACTCGCCATTACCATTCTCATCAATGTAAATGAAACCGGTGACGGTTTTGCACGGAATTAGACCGAAATAGATTTCCCCGACATAATGCCGGTTCACCAACCGGGTGGGATTTTCTATCAACAGGAAATTGGGCGGGATGGATTTGAGTTCCACCTGGACACCTTCATGCTCATTCCCGGCCAACACAGTAAACCGCCCTTCGGCGTCGCTGCGCAAAATCCGACCGCGGGTATCTTTGATCAAGATATTGGGTATCCCGGGCTCGCCGACATCCTTAACGCCGTTGACATTCCGGTCCTCGTAAACCAATCCCTGGATCGGGGAATAAGGAACGATACGTAACCGCTGCATGGCTTCGGTGTCCTGGCAGCGGTCCCCGGCCCCGGTTTCGGGCCCGAAATCCTGGAACCCCTGCCGTCCATCAACATAGATGGTTCCATCGATGAAATCATAGTTAAAATCATAAGGCACAAAGGCCTGGAACATGTAATCGAAGACAGCGCCCTCTACCAATTCGCCGTAACGCCACTGGAAATCGCCCAGGATATCGAGGCCGTCAACCCTCTGGGTCCCGGAGTACAATAAGGGTGGGGTGAAAAGGGACTTGAGATACAACGCCGGGATATCGCGGGCAGCGCCGAATCCCTGCGGACAGGCGTTGGCCACATTGACTTTAAAGGTTAATATATCGCCGGGCTCGGCTTCTTCACGGGGATCCTCTTTGAATACCTGGTACTCCTGCGACGGTAACGTGACAAATTTGCGATCATCATTATTCTCTACCCCCCACTCATTTTCCAGCAGGTAAGTAAAGAAATTTAATGTGCGCTTAAAGCGGAAATCATCGGTATCCTTCACGGCTAGCAAGAAAAGTATGAATTGCTGCGGTTCATGATGATAAATCAACCCTTTTTCAATATTTTCGATGCGGTCGGATTTGGGGAATACGGCAATCCTGTCCCAATGCCTGGCCAGGTTTTCCTCGGATTCGCGGATTTTGTCTGGTTTATCCTTCAGCATTCGCCTGCCGATAACGTCGGCGGCGCCCAATGTAACTTTCGAATCTTTGCTGTCCACTACTTCCTTGATCTCTTTCTTAAAATAAGGAACCAGTTCCGGTACGGCGTCCAGGAAAATCAGGTCTTCCGGCGCAATGGCCCCGACAGCGTTTTCGAGCTGCGTCGCCAGGAACCGGTGATCTTTTTCTGCCGGGAACAGGTGGAATAATTTGGCAACTGTGATCTTCGATGCCGGTTCTTTGGAAGGGATAAGGGTGATACGGTCGGTTTCCCGGTCGATATAAATATCGAATTGTCCCGGGACATATCCGGCCTCCTGGAATTTTTCCACGATGCGGGCCTGGTAAGTCATCAGGTTACGCACGGTTTCCGAATAGCGGCCGTCGCCTTGCACGTAGAGTTTTTCAGCCAGGAGGTAATTGGCCAGGGTTTCGCTGGAGAACCGCGTCCCGGAATTTAAGGGTTCCATGGAGAACTCGCCCTGTTTGGGCCCTTTCACGGCGATATTGTCGAAAGCCAGCAGGGTGCTGCCGTCGTTGGCCAGGATGCCGGCCCCGCTTTTCAGCAGGGTATCGACGTATTCTTTGCCGGTTTGCGTAAAGCTGCGGCCCTCTTCTTTAACGACTCGCTCGTTGTCCGCCTCCAGGACGCCGCCGTAATATTGCAGCGCAAAGGATAACGCGGCAATACGGGAAGCGCTGTTCTCATACCCGGGAGATAGGATTTTGGAGAAGGTTTGCGGGATCAAGTTTTCGCCCAGGGGCCTTACCCGTGGGGAATGGACCACGGCATCGCGTGAAAAGACCGGGGCGACATCCTGTTTGGCCCTGGTAAACGACAGGATCGGCAGCAGTGGTTCGGTAAAAGGATAATTTTTCAACAGGCTGTATAAGGGGTTGCCCATGTTGAGGTTGCGTTTCTTGAGGAAGAGCCCGACTTCGTCGAATATCCGGTACAAGATGGTGGCATTTTGTTCTTGCTCTTTGGGTTCCCGGGTGTCGAAGGAGAGCACCAGGGAAGCGATGCCCTGTAAGGTTAATTTGAAGGTAAAATCGGGCTGTACATCGGCCAGGATACCGGAATCCTTCATATAGTATTTCTCTTTCATCCGGTCCTTAATATTAGTATATTGTGTGCCCCCGGCTTTGTAATCGACGGCGGCGGCCAGGGCGTAATCGTGGAGATTATCCAATAACTCTTTTCGCGTGTCTTCGCGTTTCTTCGCGGCTAAAATCTTTTCAAACTCCTGTACTTTGGCTTTGGCCTGTTCATTCTGCCCGGCTTGCAGCAGGGCCAGGGTGTAAATAAACTCTTCACGGAGATTGGCCGGATCAAACTCATTATTGTCGATGGGTTTTAATAGTTTCCCCAGTTTTTCTTCCAGACCGGCGGCGGTGTTGAA
>JAUPLE010000084.1 GCA_030837085.1 Acidobacteriota bacterium
CCGGCGGCGCGTCCAACAGCGGTCAAACCTCAGCCCCTGTGAAAAAAAAGAAAAAATCAAAAAAGAAATAACTCATATTTACCCAGGATCGAACGGATGAACCGGGTGTAAATCTTAAAAAAACCCGGCTCATCCCGTGATCCTGTCATGCAGACACACTTTACACAGCTATTTTTCACATTTAAATATAAAAATTAAAATTTTAGGAAGGTTTCAAATGAATCAACAAGGCGGCAAAGAGATATCTCTATCAACTGAACAGGAATGCGCCCTGCAAGTAGGCCAACGCTTTTTCCAGGCCCGGCAATCCCTGGGACTTACCATCAAAGTAATGGCAGAACTCCTGGGAACCACGTCCCTAAAAAATCGGTTTGAGATATCAAACAACCCCCCTCCCTCTTGCCTTTTACTCAAAAATTATATATGATTGACTTTTCATTTAGATTAAAAGAACAAATGAGTAAAACAAAACACGAATCATGAAGGAGACGCATCATGCAAGACATAATCGCCTTAAATCCCAATAAATTGGTTCAATACCTGGATAAGCCGGCGGAAGATTTTACCAGGAAAGACATCATCAAATTCATCGAAGGCAACGGCATAAAGATGCTTAATTTTCGGTACATCGGCGGCGACGGCAGACTGAAGACCTTGAGTTTCGTGATCAACAACAAGAAACACCTGGATCAAATTCTTTCCACGGGCGAACGGGTCGACGGCTCCAGCCTGTTCTCATTCATCGGCGCATCTTCCAGCGACCTTTACGTGGTCCCGCGGTTCAAAACGGCCTTTATTAACCCTTTTTCCGAAGCGCCCACCCTGGATATTTTATGCGCTTACTACACCAGCGAAGGCAAACCCCTGGAAAGTTCCCCTGAAAATATCGTGAGAAAAGCCCATAAAGTACTAAAAGAACGAACCGGCGTTACCATGGAAGCCCTGGGCGAATTGGAATTTTACCTCTTCTCCGAAGTAGACTCCATTTACCCCATCGTACAACAGAAAGGCTACCATGAATCGCATCCATTTTCAAAGTGGGGGGCCATTCGGCTCGAAGCCATGCGTTTGATCAGCGAGATGGGCGGCCAGATAAAATACGGCCACGCCGAAGTCGGAAATATTATTCATAATAACATCGAAATGGTACAGCACGAGATCGAATTTTTACCTACTCCCGTGGAGGACGCGGCAGACCTACTGGTCCTGGCCAAATGGGTCATCCGGGAAGTGGCCTACAAATATAACCTGGAAGTCAGCTTTGCCCCGAAAATTATCGTGGGTCATGCCGGCAGCGGTTTTCATATTCACACCCGCCTGGTTAAAGACAACAAAAACATGATGGCAGATAAAAACGGCCTTACCGACACAGCCAAAAAACTGATTGCCGGGTTTCTGCAAATGGCCCCATCGCTAACCGCTTTCGGCAACACCGTACCCACATCGTTCCTCAGGTTAGTGCCCCACCAGGAAGCGCCTACCAGTATCTGCTGGGGCGACCGGAACCGGTCTGTGTTGGTTCGCGTCCCCCTGGGCTGGATCGGCGTCGATAATATGATTAAGGATGCCAATCCGAAAGAACAGGACGAAGCGCCCGAATGCATGAACAACCAAACAGTAGAACTACGAAGCCCAGACGGCAGCGCCAATGTTCACCAATTGCTGGCCGGCATGACAATCGCCGCACTTTACGGCCTGGAACAAGAAGATTCTTTAAAAATCGCCGAGCAACTCTATGTCAGTGTGGATGCCAGCACCCGCAGCGATTTGAAACAACTGCCGGCTTCCTGCTGGGAAGCAGCCGATGTACTGCTAAAGGACCGCGAAATCTATGAGAAGTACGGCGTCTTTCCCCCTGGAATGATCGATAAACTGGCCGCTAACCTGAAAGCTTACAAAGATGAAAATATGAGCGAAAAACTATTCGGCAATGCCGATGCACTGAAAGAAATGGTCAATAAATTCATTCACTGCGGTTAATGAGTAAGATGCATCGAGTGGCTGCCCTGGTATTTTATATATTCCACGTAATTTAAAAATTCCCTGGGCGAATCTTTGAGTTGAATACCCATGCCCGTGGGAACAGCATCCGAAGCTCGCTCTCCCGGACGTCTCACCCAGCGGACCTCGCCTTTCACAGGATAAAATTCATCATAAATTGCCAGTATGAAAGATATTTCGCTGTCCACATCAAGAATTTTTGTAGATTCAATGAATATACCATTCTTGGAGATGTTGGAAATAACTCCCAACAGTTGACTGCCATTGTCATCGGTATATGCCAGCAAACTTTTTTCCAGCCTTTTTTCAATTCGTCTGTTCATAGTGCCCCCAAAGTGAGCGAGGCCAGGGGGTGCTTTTGAAAAAGCACCCCCTGGACCCCCGCAAAACCTCTAAATTTCTAAATAACGTTTCAAACAAACATATCAGATTGTATAGAATTCCGCTATCGAAAGTCAATACAACTAAAGTTGTACAAATGGTTGTATTTTTAATTTAATTTCGAAGAAGTAGTTGAAATAATTTATTATTGCCCGTTTTGATGTTTTTTTCTTGCATTTAGTGCAAAAAATGGTATTACATTCTATCTGTAAAGCCTGTTTCGGAGGCAAATAATTATTGCTCCACCCCACAGTAAAGACAGCGCTCCATTTGCCGGGGCATGACTTTATTGCAATTCCAGCAAATGTAATCGGTACGCTTATGACGGGCGTCAATACGTTCTTTGATGTTCTTTATTTCCAGGCTGTTGCCCACCA
>JAUPLE010000085.1 GCA_030837085.1 Acidobacteriota bacterium
GGACACATCGGCACACACTACATACCGTTCATGCTGTCCATGCGAGGGAATAGAAAAATGAAAGGTTTTATTTCGATTGTTGGGGCCGGGCAAATAAGGCAAACAAAACTATCGTCAATTTTAAAATATAAAATATCGGAGGGAAAAAATGGATATGATAAAATTTGGATTTAATGAAGATTATGTCGGTGCTATAACAATTAGACACAGAATTGAGGAAATTACCGGCAAAAACACAAGTATTTCTATCGATTTTTGTGCCCCTAAAATAATCGAGGTTGCAAAAGAGGCATACTATAATTGGCCCGAGAAAATAGAAGCCAGAGCTAATAAGAACGTGTATATCTATAAGCACAAAGATTGTAAACTAAAGGGAGATTATCCTAAATGGGAGATTACTCCGAATACCGGCGTCAATAATTTCAGCTTGAAAATTTCCACCAAGGGGGTTTCCGATGGCGGTGACCACCACGGCGAAGGCGATACAGAACCCCCAGAGGGAAATGGTAATGGCGTTACGGTCACCATCGGTGAACCGTAATAATAGCCGCCGCAAGTGCTGCGCGCTGCCGATTTATCATGGGCTTAAATGATATCTCAATTTCCAGGAGCACCCAGCGCTTATTCGTGATCCTTCTCCTCCTCTTACTTCACGTAGCCATTTTTGGAGAACCACCGAATAAGTATGCCTGCCCCAGCTCATGCAAATATCTTAAAAATTACAGCCCAGACGATTACCTAAGGCAACCCCAAAACTGGTGCATAATCCAGGATAAACAGGGCGTCATTTATACGGCCAACCAGGCCGGTTTACTCCAATTTGACGGCGTTTCCTGGAAAGTTATTGATATACCGAATCTGACGGCGCGCTCAATTGCCATCGATGACAACGGGACAATTTACGTCGGTGGAAGAGATGAAATCGGGTATTTGTCCCCGGATTCAAAAGGAACCCTGATATATCAATCCCTGGTCTCCCACCTGGATAATAATCAAAAAAGCTTTGGCCCGGTACGCAAAACCCACACCCTAAAAGAAGGCATCTATTATTGGACTACCAAATATTTATTCCGCTGGGACCCGGTCTCCCAAAAAATGAAAGTATGGGAACCAAAATCTTTATTCACCGCCTCTTATAATTGCAATGGTAAATTATACCTCTGCCAACAAAACGTCGGACTCCTGCAAATAAACGGCGACTCCCCAGTCTTGTTGCCCGGCGGCGACAAATTTGCCGATACCACTATTAACATGATGGTTCCCTATGATGATCATCGAATACTTCTTGGAACAACGACAAAAGGATTTTACCTCTATGACGTCATTGAAGGGGACAGTTTCACGCCCTTCCCAACCGGGGCCGGCGTTGATGCTTACCTGGCAGAAAAACAATTGTATTTCGCTGCGCGGTTGTCAGACGGCAATTTTGCCCTGGCCACCCGCTCCGGCGGCTTACTCATCCTCGATGCCCGGGGAAAGTTAAAAGAAATAATGGACAGCGCTTCCGGCCTACAGGACAACAGTGTATGGTATGTTTTCCAGGACTTCCAGGAAAATATATGGCTGGCCCTCAATAAGGGAATCAGTAAAATAGAATACGCCTCCCCCTTTTCCATCTACGACGATAAGTCCGCCAATCTCCCCGGCATTGTCCTCTCCGTCGCCCGGCACGGACCGCAAAAGGAGTTGTATGCCGGCACTACCAATGGACTATTTATCCAGGCCCCCAATGGAAAATTTATCCCGGTTCCCGGTATATCCGATTTATGCTGGTCTCTACTTTCCACCGGGGAATCCCTCCTGGCGGCGACAAGACAGGGGATTTTCCAGATAAAGAACAATATCCCCGGTAAAATAATCGATAACCCCTCATATGTCGTATCACTATCACGACAAAATACCAATCGCACCTGGGCGGGAACAAAGGATAGTTTAATTTCCCTATGGCTGGATAAAGCAACCGGGCGCTGGACAGAAGAGTATAAATATCAAAATATAAACCTGGAAGTAATAAGCATACAGGAAGACCTACAGGGGAATCTATGGCTGGGCACCTTAACCCAGGGCGTTTTATACGTTGCGTTCCCCGGGGGAAAAGTAACGCCAAACCCCATGACCACTCAATACAGCCCCGACCAGGGCCTGCCCAAAGGGGAAATACATGTCTGTTCCGCCGCCGGTCAAATCCTGTTTGCCACTGAAAAAGGCATATACCACTTCGATGACAAAAAGAACACCTTTGTACCTGACTCCCTTTTAGGGGAAAAATTCACCGGCGGCTCCACCAGCGTCTTTCGCATTACCGAAGATCAACATAAAACGATCTGGTTCCATTCCCGGCTGCAAAATTACCGGGCCGAACTACAGGCAGACGGAACCTATAAAATAGACGACACAACCTTTCGCCGGCTTTTTAGCACCCAGGCCAATGCCATTTATCCCGATCCCAATGGCCAATTCACCTGGTTTGCCACCAGCAAAGGACTCGTGCGCTTCGATTCCTCCATAAAAAAAAATATCGACACCCCTTTCCGGGCTCTTATCCGCAGCGTATCGACCCCTGGAGCCCCTAACGTCCCATCCCGGTTCCCGGTTATCCTTTACAAAGAACGAAACCTCCGTTTCGAATTCGCCGCCCCTTTTTTCGAGGCTGAAAATGAAACCGAATACCAATGCATGCTGGAAGGTTATGATAAAAACTGGACCGCCTGGACTAAAGAAACCAGGAAAGACTACACCAATCTCGACGCCGGTCGATACACTTTCCGGGTACGGGCGCAAAATATCTATGGCACCATCGGCAAAGAAGACTCCTTTCAATTTAGAATCTTACCCCCCTGGTATCGAACCTGGTGGGCGTTTTCCATCTATGCCGCCGCCGCTTTTTTCATGCTGTTTTTTATTATAAAATGGCGCTCCCGGCAATTGGTCCGCGAAAAACAGCGGCTCGAACAGATCATCCTTGAACGTACCAAAGAAATCAAACGGCAAAGCGAAAAACTCGAGGAAATGGCCAATGTAAAATCCCGTTTCTTTGCCAACATTTCCCATGAATTCCGTACGCCCCTGACATTGATCATGGGCCCCCTGGAAAAAATGCTCTCTACGAGTAGCCAAAGCGAACAGGCCCGAGACCTCAAATTAATGCTGCGCAATTCCCAGCGCCTTTTGAGTTTAATCAACCAATTACTGGACCTCTCCAAATTCGACAGCGGCGCCATAAAATTGCGGGCCTGTCGGCAAAATATCATACCCTTTTTAAAAGGAATTTTGCACTCCTTTGATTCCCTGGCCGAACAAAACGACCAACTCTTAACATTTTACACCACTGCAAACGAAATAATCCTTTACTTCGATCCCCCCAGGCTGGAAGAAATGATTACCAACTTACTTTCCAACGCCGTCAAATTCACCCCGGCCGGCGGGAGAATCACCTTGTCGGTGGGCGTAACCGATGCCGACAACTCAGGCGCAAATGGGACGGATTTCCTGGAAATATCCATCCGCGATACAGGACCCGGGATACCTGAAGATCAATTAACGCATATCTTTGACCGCTTTTACCAGGCCGACTGCACCTATGAACATCATCACAAAGGTTCCGGCATCGGCCTGTCTATTGCCAAAGAAATTGTCGAACTTCATCACGGGACCATATCTGCCCGCAGCATCCATGAAAAGGGCGAAGAGACCGGCGAACCTGGCGAACCCGTGGAACCTGCCGGCGCGGAATTCGTAGTGCGGCTGCCCATGGGGGACGCGCACCTCGAACCCGGGGAGATCGTAGAAACATCCACTGTCTCCTGGAAACTACCGGATGAAACTACCGAAGCTTCTGAAGCAACTGAAGCGCCTATGGGCCGCCGCAGAATACGCGGTTTATACATGCCGGACCTCGCCGATACCCGCGAGCGCCCCAAACCAATCCTTGACGCCGAACAATTAATAGCCGGCGCCGGCCTCGATAAGGATATCATCCTGGTGGTGGAAGACAGCGCCGATATGCGGCTTTATATCCGCGGCGCCCTCGAACCCCTGTACACCGTCCTAGAAGCCCATGACGGCGCCCAGGGTCTGCAAAAAGCCAGCGAAATCATCCCGGACCTTATTATCTGCGATGTCATGATGCCCGTAATGAACGGTTACGATGCTTGCCGCGGCTTAAAAACCGACATTGCCACCAGTCATATCCCGGTCATCCTGTTGACCGCCAAAGCCGGGGAAGAAAGCATCGTGGCCGGATTGGAATGCGGGGCCGATGACTATATTACCAAACCCTTTAGCACGCGGATACTATGCGCCCGTATCAAAAATCTCATCGATTTGCGCCGCCAACTCCAGGAAACCTTCAAACGTGAGATGCATTTACAACCGGCAAAGATGAAGGTATCGGCCGTTGATGAAGAATTTCTTAAAGATATGTACAAAGTGCTGGGAAAAAACATCTCAGACCCGGATTTTAGCGTCGATGAATTAAGCCGCAAGCTTTATATGAACCGGGTCACCTTGTACAGGAAGATCAATGCGCTGACCGGCGAAAACCCCTCGGATTTTATCCGCACTTACCGCCTGAAACGTGGCGCGGAAATACTTAAAACCACTGACAAGACTATCCTGGAAGTGGCTTTTGATGTCGGCTTCTCCAGTTCCTCCTATTTCATCAAATGCTTTAAGGAGCAATTCCACCAATTGCCGGCCGAATATCAAAGGGCAGAAAAGATAAAGGCCGCGGAACGGCCAGCACCTGGGCTTGATAAATCAAGCCCCTCCCATGAAATATCATAATGACGTAGGGGTTTGATTCATCAAACCCGACAGCATTTTCCATACCAATCGGGTAATTTTTCCCTTTTCCACCCATTTTTAAACCACATTACCATTTTGCAACATACCTACTATCCCCCCTGTCTTGATTTAAACGAGATTGCTATCATTTTGCATCCACAGTGTTACCTCGGCAAAAAATTTTATACTATCATATGGGCGTAACGTTTGAGATACTTAAATTTCAAGGTTACATGGAGGAAAAACAATGAGTAATTTAAAAAGAGACAATTTAAAAAAGTGCTTTTCCCTGTTAAGGGAATTCGTGGAAGAGTCAGCCGTGGTTGACAACAAAAAAGGAATCGCCATCCTGGCTCTTAGTCAACTGCAAAAAGTCATCGCCGGCGGCGATGTCACAGTGGAAAACACAGACCCTGGATGCGCGGGCAGACCCATCGCAGATCGGTCCTAGAATGCGGTGAGGTCACCAGGACACGCCAGTACAAGACACCAAGAAACACCAGGGGGCTTATTATAAAAAAAACCTTGGCGCCTTGTACTGGCGTGCCTTGGTGGCAAAATGTTGGAGGAAACAATGGAGATAACCGAACTGACTTTTATCGTTACAGACGACTGTAATTATAACTGTTCCTATTGCCTACAAAAAAAAGAGAAGAAAACCATTAGCAATGGAACCATCCGGGCCGCCGTGGATTTTTTCTATCCCTTTATGGATAGAAAACATAGAATCGAAATCGGGTTTTGGGGTGAAGAACCACTACTGGCCTTCTACAAAATTAAATACGCATACTCCTACAATAGGAAAAAAATCGGTTCGCTTATTCGTCCGTCGTTTTTCCCTTGACTTTTTTTGATTTTTAGTATAAAATATAACTTAATTAATTAAAGTCAATAGACTGTAAATATTAAAGAGCTTAAAGTGGTAAATAGTAAAGGGAAGTCTGATATTTTTATGGAATTTCATAGGCTTGTGATAATAGAGAATTAAAAAAGATGGCTATAAAAGTCTCAATTATCGAGATAACTGTAGCAACAGATAGATTCTGAACGCGAATAAAGCGTTTATACCTCGAATTAGTTAGACAATGAAACTCAAATATAAATTAAGGAGGAAAAAATGAGTCAGTTAAAGAATGAAGCTTTAAAACGGTGCTTTTCCCTCTTAAGGGAATTCGTGGATGAGTCAACGGTGGCGGATAACAAAAAAGGAACCGCCATCCTGGCTCTCAACCAACTGCAAAGAGTCATCGCCGGCGGCGATGTCAACACCGACGCTCTAGAGCCGGGTTGTCTTGGCAGACCCATCGCAGACCGTACCGACGCTCAAGAGCCGGGTTGCCTTGGCAGACCCATCGCAGACCGGTCCTAGACCGCGGCGAGGCCATCAAGACACAAAGACACAAGGGGGCGCCAAGGTTTTATAAAAAAACCTTGGCGCCCTGGTGCCCTGGCGCCTTGGTGGCAAAAATTTCGGAGGAAACAATGAAGATAACCGAACTGACTTTTATTGTTACCGACGATTGCAACTATAATTGTTCCTACTGCTTTCAAAAAAAAGAGAAAAAAACCATTAGCCATGAAACCATCCGGGCCGCCGTGGATTTTTTCTATCCCTTTTTGGATAGTAAACATAGGATCCAAATCGGGTTTTATGGCGGAGAACCCCTCTTAGCTTTTGATAAAATAAAATACGCTGTTCTCCTGCTGCTGGAAAAAAACAAAAAAGGAAATAAAGATATAGAATTCACCCTGACCACCAACGGCAGCTTGCTGACCGATGAAATGATTGAATTTTTTAATGAACATCTATTCGCTCTGCAGTTAAGTTTCGATGGCCTGGCGCAGGAAAATGGCAGGAAAAAAGGGACTATTGAACAGACCCTTCAGGTGATGAAGCAAATTCAATCCTATCCCAATATTGCCTTTGAAATCAACAGTGTTTTCTCCCCGCAAACCGTCGGTGATTTTTCCGATTCCCTGCGTTTTATTATCGAGCATGGTGGGCCGGACATTACCTACAACTTATCTTCCGGCGAAAAATGGCGCCCAACCGATCTCGAAACCCTTAAAAAAGAAATGGAACGGCTCGCCGATTACCTGGCCCTTTATTATAAAAAAACCGGACGCATCCCGGTGAAAAATTTCCGGCTCTCCAATTCAAAGCCGGGAATATCCCGGTGTGGGGCCGGCATCGATCATATGGCCGTGACCCCCGAAGGAAACCTCTGGGGCTGCTTTCTCTTCCATGACTATTTTAAAACCAGGAAAGATGATCCCCAGTACCGGGATTATTTCTTTGGAACGTTGAGTGATTTTATCGCGGATTATAAGAGACGTTATCCCGCCATCAAGGCCAATTATTCCGAACTCCGCCAGGATTTTTACCAGGTGGAAGGGAGCGATTGTTTTCTATGCCCGGAGATTGAAACTTGCCGGGTCTGCCCAATTAACGCCGCTTATGAAACCGGCTCTTTGGGCAAAATCTCCTGCCAGAAATGCCGATTGATGAAGATAGAAAAAGGCGCCCGTGCGGTTTTCGTTAATGCCTTAGGCGACCAGGAACCCTTTCGAGAAAGGGTTCCTGGACCTCCCCAAGCTTTTCATTAATAAAAGTTTTTGGCCTACCTTTTTTCAAAAAGGTAGGTTGATTAATTATTAAAAATCGTGTATAAAACTAGTCATGAAATCGTTGCTTTTTACCTGTTTTTTGGCTGGCGCTTCCCTATTACTTGCCCTGGACCCGGGCAAAGCCATTGTCAATTACAATATTCAGAACTGGAATATGGAAAGCGGGCTGCCAGGAAACGCTGTCTTTGCCCTCCGGCAAACATCCGATGGCTACCTCTGGATCGGGACCCAAGATGGACTGGTACGCTTTGATGGGAATCATTTCGAATTATTCACCAGGGAGACAGTTCCCCAATTAACGTCCAATGATATCCGCGCTCTGTATGAGGACCGAAACGGCGTCCTATGGATCGGCGCTTCCACCGGGGGGCTCATTCGCTTCAAAGACGGTGAATTCTTCACTTACCCCGCGGAGGACAATAACGCCCTTTCCAGGATCAGGGCCATCAGTGAAGATCGCTGGGGCAACTTATGGATCGGCAGCTATACCGCCGGACTCACCTGTTTCAATAATGGCCAACTCACCACCTATACCACTCAACAAGGATTACCCGACAACGAAGTGCGCTTCATATATCAAGACGAGAACCAGGACCTGTGGGTAACCACTTCCGCCGGCATCGTCAAAGTCCTCAAACCCGGGACTTTTCAAACATATGCTTCCCACGACATGCTGCCCTATTTAAAAACCGCCAGTTTTTTCGAGACCGGTACAGGAAATCTCTGGATAGGCACGGGTGAAAGCGGCCTTTTCTGCTTGAAAAACGGAACCGTCTCCGCCTGTAAAAATGCGGCGGGAATTTCATCTCTCACCATCAACAACCTATATAAAGACAGGCAGGGGAATCTCTGGATAGGGACGGATGGGAACGGATTAATACGGTTAAAGGGAGGCGGGGACCCCGGCTTGACTTGCGGCTCTGTTTATTCTATTACTGAAGACCGCGAAGGCAGTCTTTGGGTAGGAACGCTGGACAAGGGATTATTTCAACTCAGGGACAGCAAATTTGTTACTTATACTACCGGGGATGAATTGTCCCACGGCATTGTCCATTGTATATTTAAAGGCCGGGACAACGTAACCTGGATCGGTACGGATGGCGGAGTGGACCGCGTTAAAGACAGGAAACCGGCCACTGTTTTGACCACCAGGGAAGGACTATTAAATAATACAGTTTCGTGTCTCAATGAAGACGTCGTTGGGAATCTTTGGATCGGGACCGTGGGCGGGCTGCACAGGTTTAAAGATGGTAAGTTGACCACCATTACGGATAGAAATGGGCTATCCGATAACAGGATAAAATGTATTCTCCAGGATAAACAAGGATTTACCTGGATCGGCACGGAAAATGGTTTGAACCGGTACGATTCTGCCTCTGGCAAATTTACAATATACACGAATGGTCAGGGGCTTAGCGGGAATTCCATTGAATTTGTTTATGAAGACAGCCGGGGTGAACTATGGATCGGCGCCGGCGCCGGTCTCAACCGTTTAAGCGCTGGGGTAATCAGCCCATTCAAATTGCCTGTAGGGGCGAAAGATTATTTCCTCAAATGCGCTTATGAAGATAAAGAGGGAACCCTCTGGATTGGGACCGATAGGGGGCTTATCCATGCGCAAGGAAAAGAAGTCGCCCCAGCCGGCGCGTCATTGAAAAACTCCCGGAGCCGTGTCACTGAAAACGATGTGGTTACAATACTGGATGATGATAAAGGGTATTTATGGTTGGGGGGTAGGAAGGGAATTTCGCGGCTTGCTAAAAAGGAGTTAGCGAATTTTGTGTCGGGGAAAGCCCAGCAGGTTAACATAGAAACTTACAATGAGAAGGACGGCATGAAATCCCGTTGGGTTATTGGTCCTGGTTGTAGGGCCGGGGATGGGCGGTTGTGGTTTCCCACCAGTGTAGGCGCAGTGGTGATTGATCCCAACAATATTGAAGAGAAAACGCCGCCAACGTCACCCATTATTGAAAAACTCATCGTCGATGGAAGTCCCATAAAAATAGAAAGTTTTTACGGGGGGGATTGCATCCCCGGCGAGTCGAGGGGGGCAGTTTTTTCAAAAAGCGCCCCCCTTACGCCCGGGAAAAAGCGGTTGGACATTTATTATACAGCCGTCAGTTTTATTGATCCGCAGAAGATACGGTTCAGGATAAAATTAGAAGGATATGACGATGATTGGGTGGATGTCGGCGTCCTGCGTAATTCCACTTATAATGGGTTGAAGCCCGGTCATTATACGTTTAAGGTGACGGCCTGTAATCAAGATGGAATATGGAGTGAGGATGTGGCCGCTTTATCATTTTATTTACGGCCCTATTTTTACCAGACCGCCTGGTTTTACATCATCGTCGTATTGTTTTTATTGGGTGCGGCATTTACTTTTTACCGTATCCGGGTGGGGCGATTGAAAGACAGGGAAAAGGAGTTGAATGCGTTGGTGAAGAGTCGCACCGCTAAATTGGAAGAGCAATCCGTGAAACTCAAAGAGATGGATAAAATCAAGTCCCGTTTTTTTGCCAACATTTCCCATGAATTCCGTACGCCGTTGACGTTGATATTGGGACCGTTGGAGCAGATGCTCACCGGTCCCCAGGAAAAGGAAGTAGAGCAAAAAAAGAAAATGCGGTTAATGCTGCGTAATTCCCGGCGTTTGCTGGGGATGATTAACCAGTTGTTGGACCTCTCCAAGTTCGACAGCGGAACCATGAAACTGCAAGCGGTCCGACAGGATATCGTTCCGTTTTTAAAGGGAGTTTTTCATTCCTTCGATTCGCTGGCAGTGAAAAGAGAATTGGAATTAATATATCAAACCAAAGCGGAGGAGGTTTTCCTTTACTATGACCCCGGTAAAATGGAAGAGGTTATATCGAACCTATTATCTAATGCAGTAAAGTTTACCCCGGCTGGCGGGAGGATAACGTTATCCGTCGGAATCCGGGAAGTCCTATCATTCGAGGAAGGGAAGGAAACGCAGGAAATCCTGGAGGTATCTATTTCCGATACCGGGCCGGGGATACCCCCGCAAGAGATTGCCCATATATTCGATCGTTTTTACCAGGCGGACAGCACCTATGAATATCACCGCCAGGGCACCGGTATTGGGTTGGATATTGCCAAAGATATCGTTGAACTCCACCATGGGGAAATTGAAGCAATTTCTCAGCCAGACGAAGGCATGGGGGCCCAGTTTGTTATCCGGTTGCCCATGGGAACGGCGCATTTAAAACCCATGGAGATTGTGGATTCGATTCCCGCGCCGAAGCCATCAGCGATCCCGGCCCCGGGAATAAAAGAAAAGGAAGAGGCAGACGAATTCGAACCAATAGGAAAAGAGGAAGATATCTCAAAAGGGCCGGTGGTCCTGGAAAAGGATATTATCCTGGTAATAGAGGACAGCTCTGATGTGCGGCAGTACATCCGCGGGGCGCTTGAGACGCAATATATTGTGAAGGAAGCAAAGGATGGGGAGGAGGGGCTGCGACTGGCCGGGGAAATGGTCCCTGATCTTATCATCTGTGATGTTATGATGCCGGGGAAGGATGGTTTCGAGGTGTGCCGGGAGATAAAAAGCGATCGCGTCACCAGTCATATCCCGGTCATATTATTAACCGCCAGGGCCGGGGAAGAAAATATCATCAAGGGTTTGGAGATTGGAGTAGACGATTATATTACCAAGCCTTTTAGTACCCGGATATTAAGCGCCAGGATCAAGAATCTCATTGAATTGCGTCGGCAGTTCCAGCAAAATCTTGGCCGGGAGATGACTTTACAACCTGCAAAAGCAGCGGTATCCAAAATCGATCAAGAGTTTCTCCGGGAGTTGCAGGAAGTCATCGAGGCGAACATATCCGACTCAGGATTCAATGTAGAGCGATTGTCCCAAAAGTTATATATGAGTCATGCCACTGTATACCGGAAGATTCAGGCCTTAACCGGGGAAAATCCGGGGGATTTTATCCGTACTTGCCGGCTCAAGAAGGGAGCGGAGTTGTTAAGGAAAAAATCCGCGTCCATATTGGAGGTAGCATTAGAAGTGGGATTTTCCAGCGCCGCCTATTTTACCAAATGTTTTAAAGAGAGGTTTCAGCAATTGCCGTCGGAATACCAGGA
>JAUPLE010000815.1 GCA_030837085.1 Acidobacteriota bacterium
GGATAATGGAAAGGGAAAAATAGCAAACTGCATTGTGTCCTTGGTATTAGCGGCGACGAAAATTAATCAGGCCAAATATTGGCCGCCATTGACCAAACGAGACTTTGCACTGACCAAACGAAACTATGCAGTGACCAAACGAAACTTTGCAGTGACCAATCGAAAGTTGGCATCGACAAAAAGGAACTTTGCAGCGACCAAACGAAAGTTGGCATCGACAAAAAGGTTTTTTACACTGACCAAACGGAAATTGACACCGGCCAATAGGTTTTTTGCACCGGTCAAATGGAAATTCATCGATCTATATACGAATAAGAATAAAAGATTATGAAGCGGGCCACTTTCAGCCCCTGGGAGAGCGATTTCCATGCTCTCGGCGAGGCTGAAATCGACTGATTTCCCCTCAAATGTTTTCGATTACTTCTTTTGATAAGCCGGTAAATTGAGAAATCTTTTCGCTCGGCTCCCCTGCTTTTTTCATTAAACTTGCAATTTCAAAACTTTTTTCGTGTCTCCCCTCGATTTGACCTTCTTCAAAGGATGTATCGATAACACCTTTCAAATCCCGGTAAGCTTTCAAACTCTCTTCATAATCCGCCAGTTGTTTCGCGTCAAAGTTGGCAATTTCCGCTGTTTGGAACCCCTGGATAAATAAATCCTCGTTTAATATTTCCGGGATGTTTTCAAAATTTTCCAGGTTCTTTAAAAAATAAAGCCACTTATCGAAGTGTGACTTTAGTTCAAGCTCCTGTTTATTAAACCTGGGCATCTCAATAAAAATATACGTGAGCTTATTGTAAAATATTTGGCAGAATTGATCTTTCAATTGGACATTACTGATGTATTCTTTCTTTTCCCTGTCATCATCGAAAGTAAAGTCAAGGATAGCCACGCAGTAGATCGGAGTTAAATTGAAATTCCAATCTCCTTTTTCTGCCTGCTCTTTGATGGGGAAAGTGGTATAAAAGACCGCCCTGTCCTTAAAAAATTTTATCTTTGCCTTTTGCATCTCTACGATGAACCGTTCTCCTTTACTATTTTGGCAGTGAATATCGAAAATAGCTTTCCTGTCATCTTTGTTTAAGCCTAATTGTTCGGGGTTTTTAAAGGTTAGCTCGATGATTTTATGCTCAATGGGAAGCAATTGATTCAGGAAGTCTATCAATAAATTTTTACTTCCTTCTTCGCCGAAAAGCTTCATGAAGCCAAAGTCGGTATAAGGATTAATGTACCTTGCTTTGATATAACCTCCAACGTCAGCGCGAAAGATACAATCGATTCACTGCCGATTTTCTTCACTCCTTAATTATAACTTTATTCTTTCTAATTTTCAACCACAAGTGGGGGAGAGATTAAGACCAGGAAAAAACTTCGTGTCCATTCGTGTAATTCGTGGGCCTGTCTTTACCTATCTTTCCACCGGGGGACGCCGCGGCCCGGGGTCCATGGCGCGCCGGCCGCTTCCGCATCCTGTTCAAGTTTCTTAATATCCACTTCGATCAATTGCCTCAGCTTTTCCTCCAGTACCGCGAAATCCGACGACGCGATCTCGTAATTGCGTTTTACAGTGGTGGTAATCGCCGCCGTGGCGTTCAACTGGGCGCTCACGCGGCGGATAAGCGAAGGCGACATGGGTTCACTGCGACTCCTGAGGGTCTGGTCGCCATAGAGTTCCGTGAACATTTCTTTAAGACGTTTCTCAAGGCTTTCGGCGTCGTTAAGCAGTCGCGGTTCTGCTTTCGGCGTATCCAGGAGCGCTTTTTTGATGAATTTCAAACGATTGGCGGCTTCCCCTGCCGCTGCGCCGGCCCCCATCATGGCCCGCTGCAATTCCCCGGCCCTGGCCTGGAAAGCCAGGATTTCGTCCCTATCTTTGACCGGCAAACCGGCAAGACCCAACGACTCCACGACAAAAGTTTGCGGTCCCGCTAGCGTTGTTGATATCCCATCCACACGGCTGGAAATTTCAACGCTGAAGGTCCCCGGTACGACCAGCGGCCCTTCGGCGTGCCTATCCCAGGGCAGTAACTCCGAATCGCTGAGCCGGGTGGGATTCGTCGCTGGATAACGTAAATCCCAGGCTGCCCGGTGCAAACCGCTGCCCACCGGACCGGTAATCCGTCGCACCACCTGGCCGTCCCGGTCCTTGATCGTCAATATAATCGATGGCTGCTCTTCCCGGTCCTCTAAGCGCAATTCATCCCAACCGGGGAAAGGCACGGATTTACCTTCCGTTTCAAGCTTCTTTTCTTTTTCCCGGCGCTGCTGCTTGCGGGTCTGCAATGAATCCTTCAAATAATAAGTAAATACCGCGCCGAAGGGGGGATTGGCCGCGGTGAAAAACGCATGTCCCTGGTCGGCCTTTTCCCTGCCGCCCAATGGCCCCTGGGGAATATACATCAAGGCCTTTTTTACCGGGAACAGCACGGCTTCTTTCGCCAATAATCCCGGGGTTACCTGGCGCAGAGGGGAATAATCATCTAAGATATAGATTCCCCGTCCGAACGACGCTCCCACCAGGTCGTTTTCCCGTTTTTGGATTTCCAGGTCGCGGAAAGAAATCGTGGGAAGTCCGCCTGTTAATTTGATCCAGTGCACGCCAGTGTCCAGGGTAAAGAAAATACCGAACTCAGTGCCGACAAATAACAGTTCCGGTTTCACATGGTCCTGGACAATGGACCAGGTCAAATGCCGGTCCGGCAGGTCGCCGGTAATAGACGACCAGGTGCGGCCGCGATCGCTGCTTTTCAAAATATAAGGTTTAAAATCGCCCCGCTTGTGGTTATCGAAAACAACAAACACGACGTCGGCGTCATGTTCCGATGCCCTGATATCATTAACAAACGAAAACTCAGGCACGCCGGGGAATTTATCGATCTTGCGCCAGTTTTTGCCGCCATCTTCAGTGACCTGGACCAGTCCGTCGTCCGTGCCCGCGTATATTAAACCTTCGCCCTCCCGGAGGGGGGATTCGGACAGGGCGGTCAGGTTGCCGTAAAAAGACATGGCGCCATGGTCCCAGAGAGAATCGACGCTCCGGAGTTTTCCCATGATCTCCTGGTCATAGCGGAAAATACCGCGGGAAAGGTCCGGGCTGACGACTGTCCAGGTATCGCCTCGGTCATCGCTGCGATAGAGCCGCTGGGAACCGAAGTAAAGCCGGGTGTGCGCGTGCGGGCTGATGAGCAGCGGCGAATCCCAGTTCCAACGGGGTGGCGCTTCGCCTTTTTCCGGCTGGGGTTGGATATCCACCGATTCGCCGCTCTTTCTATCATAGCGGTACAGGTGGCCCATCTGCCACTCGGAGTAGATGATATTGGGATCTTCCGGATCGACGGCGCAGGCGTAACCGTCGGCGGAAGAAGTAAGAAACCAATCGCTGTTGGTGATCCCATTCTCAGTGAGAGTTTGCGAAGGCCCCATCTGGCTGCCGTTGTCCTGCGTACCTCCGTGAACATTATAAAAAGGCAGCGCATTGTCCAGGGCGATCTTGTAAAATTGCGTTACCGGGAGATTGGCCACGAATTTCCAGGTCTGGCCGCGGTCCCAGGTCTCATATAACCCGCCGTCGGTCCCCGCCAACAGGTAATCGGGATCATTGGCGGCAAACGCCAATGCGTGATTGTCCGAATGTTTGTATTTCTCGCC
>JAUPLE010000816.1 GCA_030837085.1 Acidobacteriota bacterium
CCTGTATGCATTTCGCACTACTTACGTTTCAACCGGGTTACAGGTTCTTCGACCTGCTGTTCGAGACGGTTTCCGCCTTCGGGACAGTAGGCCTCAGCCTGGGCGTCACTTCGCAATTAACATCCCCCGCTAAAGCAGTAATGATCGTCACGATGTTTATCGGTCGCATCGGCCCGCTCACGCTTTTATATGCCTTAAGCAAAAAAGAATCCGGCGCAGTGTATCATTACCCGGAAGAAAATATCATGATCGGATAAATAAGAGGAAAAACAACCATGAGAAAAATAAACTCAACAAAAAAAGTGGCCGTTATCGGGCTAGGCGGTTTCGGTGAAAACCTTGTAAAATTTCTTTCAGAAAAGAAGAACATTGAAATTATTGCCATCGATATCGATCCGGTCCTGGTGAACCGCATCAAAGATTTTGCTTCCAGGTCCATTTCCATGGACGCCACCGTAAAGGAAAACCTCGCGGCAGCGGGGATTGCGGAGGTCGATTATGCGGTGGTGTCTTCGGGACCGGGGCTGGAATCCAGTATTATTACCGTGCACGCGCTCAAGGAATTGGGGGTCCCGCATATTATTGCCAAGGCGCTGAACAGTGAACACGAAAAAATTCTTCACCTGGTGGGCGCTGCCGGGGTGGTGTTCCCGGAGAGAGACAGCGCTGAAAAAGTGGGAAACCAGATTCATATCCCGAATTTAATTGATTATATCCCTTTGCCATCGGGGTATGTGATCCAGGAAATTAAACCGTCCGACTCTTTTGTAGGAAAAACATTGCGTGAAATCGATTTAAGGAAAAAGTTTAATGTCACGGTGCTGGCCATTAAGTCCGTTTCACCCCATAAGAATACGATAAATCCTTCCGCCGAGGCGAAAGTTAGAGAAAATGATGTTTTAATCGTATTCGGTGAAGTAAACGACATCGAAACCCTGGATGAAACCATGAATCATTCGTGATTGGCTAGCTCGTTGGTTTTAATTATCTTCTTCAACAGGGCAGGGTAAATGAAAGCGGTTAAAAGCGCTGCCAATAATATCGACGCCGCTTGATCCCTGGGAATTACGTGCTGCTCCAGTCCAAAGGTTGCAATAGCCACCAATAAAGTCAATGAAAAAGAGGTGGAAATGGGTACAAGAAGGATTTCCATCAAGGTAAGCTCAGACAACAGCAGAACCGGCGCGGCCATGATGCGCACGGCAAAAATAAGAAAAGCAATGACAAGGGCCATGACTACCACCTGGATATCTATAAAATCTTTGATATCGAAGCGCAGACCTACTTCGATAAAAAAAACCGGGATTAAAAATCCGTAAGCAAAACTCCCGATGCGGTGTTGAATTTCCGCCCGCTTTTTGAAAATAAGGGCAAACGCCATCCCACCCAGGAAAGCACCGATAATTAATTCCATGTTCAACAAGGCTGCCAGCGCCACAAAGACAAACATATTGACAAAATTAGCCCGGATACCGCTTTCCGTCGGGTCCCCACCCCGGAGAAACGGCCGCACCAACCCGGGAAACCACCACACCACTAACCGGAATAACTTGTATATGATATAAGCCAAAACAATAAAAGCCCCTATTTCGCCCAGGTGTTCCAACGACTCCCAGGAAAAACCGGAGCGGTAATACAATATAAATACCGTTAACCCCAACAGGCTTACCACTTCGCCGATGCTGCCCACGATCAACAGCATTTGCCCCGTATCCTTCTCTAATAACCCGGTTTCCTTTAACACCGGGAACAATAACCCTATCGCCGTAGTGAGAAAAATCAACGCATAAATGGCCGGCAAGCCATAAACATACGCCGCTCCCAGGGATAAAATAACCGTTGCCGCGATCATTGTCACATACAGTAGAAGCTCTTTCAGGGGCGTAATTTTAATTTTTTCAAAATCGATCTCCAGTCCCGCCAGGTACATCAGCAGCATAAAACCCAATTCCCCCAGGTACTTTATAATGGAGGTTTGCTGGAAAACCTCTTTAAAAAACAATCCCACCCCTAATCCGAAAAGAATTTCCCCTACCGCGGAAGGAATCGAAATCCGCTTGCAAATAAACGGCATTATAAATGCGCCAATACAAATACTCAACAGAAGCAGCGCATCCAATTTACTCATCGGCTTGCGTCCCCGGGATCACAAGGGCGGATAGATGTGTTTTTTTCGCTAAAAGGTAGGGAATATTGGGCTTAAAGAAAGAAATCGCGGCCTTCGGATTCGACGTTATCACCAGCAGTTGATTTTTCAAAGGAGAAAGATATTTTAGAGTCTCTAAAACCGGGTTACCTTCGATGATGGTAAAATCGATGGCCCTTTTGTAAATTCCCTCGAAATCTGAAACGATTAGCTTCCGGTTACGAATTTCTTTTCCTTCTTCTCTTCCTCTCATTTCCCTGGGCAGGGTGACATACACGACCCGGAACGGGACCTCCAGCAATTTGGCAATTTCAAGTCCCGATTCCATTGCCATGCCGGGGTCCGGTCCGTTAAAGGATATAATGACCCCTTCATAAGGAAAAGACAACCGGGAAAGCAGGAAGGGCTTCGAGGATTTCTTAAAACTCTCCCGGATGCGGGTCATTTTCATCCATCCGCTTTGGCTGTCGGCGGGGACAACCAGCACCCCGGTATTAAGGGATTGACTAAAAATCTCTTTAAACATTTCAATGGATTGGCCGATTTTGAACCGGGACACTTCCTTTTTAATTTTCTCCGCAAACGCCGGGGAAACATTTTTTTTAAAAGGGAGAAACTGGATTCGGTTGGCTTTGAAAGAGTTCAGCCAGTAAATCGCTTCATCGATATTGCGGTGGCATTTCACATGAAGGGGAAACACGATATCCGTACCGTATTGCAGGGGGAACTGGGGGTCACCCTTCAGCAGGATATTGGTCACATTTTCCAGTATTTTCGGTTCGCCCACCAGGACGACGCGGTCGCCGACTTTGAGTGCTGAATCGCCGTCCGGCATTATTAAAGAACCGTCCCTATACACTGCTGAGATATGCCACATGGATGGCCGCAGGAATTTTAATTTACGGTCCACCAGGTGGGATTTGGCGCGGATTGCCACTTCCAGCAGTTCGCCTTTTTCAAGACCGATATTTACCGCGAAAAGCAAGTTTTTATCCATTTTTTTCGCCACGGCCTGGATGGCCGGGTTTAAGGGATTCAGCAGCGTCGCTTTATACGGTTCAAAGAGTTTTTCATCGATTTTCCGGAAGGTTAATATAATGATGGGTAGTTTTTGGCCCAAAACTTCGCGGATGATCCGGCACAGTTCCACATTAATATCCGTATCTTTGAGGGTAGAGACGATGTATTTTAACCTGGTAAAATCAACTTTTTTCCATGTTAATACGCTGTCCGCGGCGCCATTGAGAAATTCCGCATCAGGGAACTCTTCTTTGGCCCTGGCGATTCGTTGGCTGTCTTTTTCCAGGGCAATCACATCCCAGGTGGAGGAAAGACCCCTTAAAAGCTCTTGCCCGAAAAAACTCAATCCGACTAACAAAGTACGTTGTTTTTCCTGGTTCATTCTTGCTCCGCTAGTTCCGATAGTTCCGCCGTATAAACCGATATAGTAAAGTATATAGTATCCCGGTTCCGTTTGTCAACTATAAAATAGCCGATTAAAAACGGTTCGCTTATTTCTTCAATGGAATTCATGGCAGGTGCAGTCGCTGCCGCTTCTTTTCCATTGGTAAGGAATGAATTCCGTTGGTAATCTATCAATATCCGGCGGGAAGGAATGAATATCCGTTGGTAATCTATCAATATCCGGCGGGAAGGAATGAATATCCGTTGGTAATCTGTCAATATCCGACGGGAAGAAATGAATACCCGTTGGTAATCTATCAATATCCGTTGGTAAGGTATCAATGTCCGTCGGTAATCTGTCAATATCCGTTGGTAAGGTATCAATATCCGTCGGTAATCTGTCAATATCCGTTGGTAATCTATCAATATCCGTTGGTAAGGTATCAATGTC
>JAUPLE010000817.1 GCA_030837085.1 Acidobacteriota bacterium
ACAGTTGCTCTGGCAGTATAATTGATAAAAGACATATCGAATACCATTTTTTTCATATATTCGCTCAACATTTCCAGTTTCAAAGCGCCCCTTAAAATTGCATAAAAGTAATCATCTTCAATATTTTCCTGGAATTTCCCGGTTTCGGAATGAGCAATAAGATTTCCCACCCTATAAATGGATGTATTAAGTCCTTTTTCCCTATAAGCCAGGACACGTTTTTCGGCTTCGAACTTACTTCTTATATAAATTTGATCGATTTGCTGTCCGACGTCAAGGCAATACTCCGTATAAAGACAATAGTCTATACCTGGGATATTACCGAAAGCCACGGATAACGTAGAAATATAATGGAAGTCCTTCTTTTTCCCGGTTAGCGCAAATTCAAGTAAATTTTCGGTTCCCTTCACATTGTCCTTATATAAATCTTCGTATAATCCATGGTGTTTTACATTGGCAGCCGGATGCACTACTACATCCACTGTCTCACATAGTTCTTTATATTGCGTTTTATTGATTCCCAGTAGTTCTTCTCTCAAATTACTTCGCAAAACTACAAACCTGTCCCTCTGCGAGCTGAAAAAAGCTTCCCCGAAATAATATTCCATTTTTTTCTTTAATCGTTCTTCGGCGGCTTTTTGCGTCGCCCCTCTCACGGGGAGATAAAGTATCGCATCGGTATTATCCAGCAATTCAGCAACCAGGTGCGCCCCCAGGAAGCCGGTGGCTCCTGTTAGTAAAATATGCCTGAAATCATTCTTAGTGATAAGGTCCGGCCATTCTTCCGCATTTATTCGTTCCAGGTATTTATCATAATCCTTCTTTATAAAGTATTCACGAGCGTTCATACCCAGGGCTGCGATTTCTTTTTTCTTTCCCACGCAATGATCAATAATTCTTAATAGATTTGATTTATAACAATCGGAGAATTTTTCAATGCTGCGCCTGTCATATTCATATTTATTGTATGCAATGTAAAAAATCAGCCCTTCATTTCCGGCAAAACCATTTATATTAAGAATAAATTCCTCATCGAATTCCGGGTCTATGCTATCCGAAAAATTCGGTTGGAATCTTTTATTCAAATCAATGCTAGTATCTTCCAACTGTCCCAGGTAATTAAAACTAATTCCCGGTTGAAGTTTAAAGGAGGCGGTTTCTTTTTTCTCCGGGGATGTTAAATACTTTAAAATACCATACCCGATCCCTTTATTGGGAATGCGTCTCAATATTTCTTTAACATGTCTGATCTGCGCACCTAAATCTTCAATCTCGCGCGCTGCCGATGGCTTCAAATCGAGTAATACTGGATATTGTGAAGTAAACCAACCAACAGTTCGGCTAATATCAATATCTTTGATGATGGCTTCTCTTCCATGCCCTTCCAAATTGATTAAAATTTTTTCGTTTCCGCTCCATTCCCAGGCAGCCAGACTAAGTGATGTTAGCAAGATATCGTTGATCTCTGTATTGTAAAGCCAGTTCGCTTCCTTTAGCAATTTTTCAGTTTCTTCTTTATTTAATTTTATTGTTACCACTTCCAGGTTTTTGAACTTTCTCAATTCTTTTGTAACATGATGATCTATTGGCAATTTTTTTATGTCCGTCTCTTCGATTTCTTTCCAGTAATTTAGCTCACTTAACGCTAACGGGGAGTCAGCATATTCTTTTAATTTTGATGCCCAATATTTAAAGGAATGAGTTTTGGCCTGGAATTTTATTTCTTCTTTCTTCTCCGCTTGTTGGTACCCACTTTCAAGGTCCTCTATCAGTATTCTCCAAGAAATACCGTCTACTACGGTATGATGAATGCTAATCATCAAATAATCGCCCTTGACCGTCCGGAATAAACATAGTTTTACTAAGGGGCCGGTTTTCAAATCGGTTCTCCGTTGTATCCTGTTTGTCTCTCGTTCTACTTCTTTTTGGAAATTCTCTTCATCTCCTAAATCGATTATCTCAAAATCAAATAATTTTTCGTTATCCGTTCCCCTGTTTCGCTGGAAAACTTTATCGCCATCAACCTCATATACCATTCTTAGCGCATCATGATGCGCCACGATTTTTTCAAATACTTTTTTGAGAATCTCCTCATTAAATCGCTCGATACTGTGCTGCATCACAAAATGGTTAAAATGGTGTACCGTTTTTAAATCTTTCTCGAAAAACCATTTATGTATGGGCGTTAATTCGACATATCCGCTAACCTCTGCCTGTTCAATAACACGTTCTATTTTTTTAACATGCTTCGCAAGACGCTTGATGGTTGAGTATGAAAAAAAATCGTTAATATTTGCGCTTAAACCACGTCTTTGAAGCCTTGCGGATATCAATATGATTTTTATAGAATCGCCTCCAATATCAAAAAAATTATCATGGATGCCGATTCTCTTAATACTCAATACTTCCGACCACACTTCAGCCAATATCTTTTCAATCTCATTGGAGGGGGGTGTATATTCTTGACTGTTGAAGGTCCCGGGATCCGGTAAGGCTTTCCTGTCTAATTTGCCGCTGGGAGTCAATGGCACTTTTTCCAATTGCATAAAATAAGCAGGGATCATGTATTCCGGTAATTTACCGACAAGATTTTTTCGTATAGATACCGTGTCGATAGGCTTTTGGGAGATGAGGTAGGCGCAGAGGTATTTTCCTCCGCTGTTATCGTCTTTTGCCAGGACAACGGCGTCTTTTATGCCCTCCAGTTGCATAAGCCGATTTTCGATCTCACCCAATTCGATGCGGAATCCCCTGATTTTGACCTGGAAGTCACTTCTTCCT
>JAUPLE010000818.1 GCA_030837085.1 Acidobacteriota bacterium
CTCCAAACCATTGGAAATGATTAGTCTTCAAAATCGGGGATATTGTATTTGCTGCGCAAATAATTCAAACGATAGCGATTCTCAATTTCAGGCTTGCGTAATTCTGGCGCCAGGTTCCGGTAAAAAATAGCCACTTTCAATTTCAATGTTTCATCCTCTTTAAACAGGTCCACTAATTTTTCATAAACCGGAACCGCTTCCACTTTCTCCTTATTTTTCACCTGTTGAAATATCCTTTCAAAATCTTCTTTCAGGGCCGCCAGGTCCCCGGGAAAATTGTTGAAAAAGTTTTCCCATGCCGTATATTCATATTCAAATACATTTTCATTTTCACGATCCCCGGCCATTGAATCCGTCAGCCTGGATTTGCTTTCAGCGCCGACCTGTAACTGGAGGAAAGTTTCGAAATCTTTTTTCACCTGGTAGTAGAAATTGGAGAAGCTGGATATCTTCTTATTTTTTTGGGTCCACCGTTCCACCACGGCGACAATAGACTCTTCGATTACCCGGAGGGGGATTCGTTTTTCGTACCAGTGGTACAGCACATCGAAATCTTTCGGGGTAATGAAGAAATGGATCTTAAAGGAGTTTTCAAGATATTGAATCACCTTGATGATGAAATCATAACCCTCATTGCCCGTATTCGCCGGCGGATTATTCATTTGGTGAACCTTTGTGCCTTCTTAGGTGTGTGTCTTGGTGGCTATTTTCATATCAAGATTTACTTTTTAACCCGATCGTAAATCTTTTTCAAACCGTAATAGATCAGATCGGGTTCAAAGCGGTCGATGCCTTCTATCCTGCCTTCAAAATATTTTGAAAGGCCGCCGGTGGCAATCACTTTTGCCTCCTGGCCGACGATTTTCTTATATTCTTTAATCATGTAGGTCAGGCCGCCCACGCAACTGTAAAAAATCCCGGCGCGGATATGATCTTCGGTATTGGTGCTGAGGATGGATTTAGGTATGCTGAAATGGATAAGTTCCAGTTTGGCAGTTTTTTCCGCCAGGCTGTGGATAGAGAGTTCGATGCCGGGCATGATACTGCCCCCAAGGTATTCGCGGTCTTTACTAATCACGTCGAAAGTGATGGCCGTACCCGAATCGATAATTATAAAAGGGGGTTCATAAAAATGAAGGGCTCCTACCGCATCGGCAATCCTATCCGCCCCTAGTTCCGCGGGGCGATCGATTTTAAGGGTAAGGCCTGAGTCGGTGGTGTAGTCGATAAAAATAGCATCTTTATGGAAATATTCTCTAATGGCTTGCTCCAGGGATTCATCGACAAAAGGCACCACCGAAGAGACGATAACGCCCCTGATAGGTCTCCTGAGTTCTTTTTTTACAAGACTCTTTAAAAACGTTACCGAGATTTCGTCGGGGGTCAGCAGTTTGTTTTTAGAGGCGATGGTATCGCCATCAAAAATGGCCACGCCGGTGGCAGTGTTTCCCACATCGATGGTTAATAACATTTGAACGCTCCTTACACGTTTCTTTTCAAAAATAAACCGTTAAAGGAATATATACCATAGAATTCTTTATTTCTCAAGCCCCCCCATGCTGGGGGTCTCGTTTGTAGAACGGAGCCATACGATTCCATTATAAACAGCATCAGGCTCGGGACCCCAAGAAGGGGCTAAGTATGTTGACAAAAACTGGGAGATGTTGTAATTAATAACATGATGGATATTGTAAAACAATTGGAACAGAACGAAGAACGCCTGCACCCAAAGGCTGCCAGGAGCGCCAACAGCAAACGGCAGCGGGAGGAAAAGAAATCCCCTGTACGCACCGAATTCCAACGTGATCGCGACCGCATCCTGCACTGTAAATCGTTCCGCCGCTTGAAACATAAAACCCAGGTTTTTATTTCTCCCGGCGGCGACCATTTCCGGACCCGCCTGACCCATACCCTGGAAGTCAGCCAGATCGCCCGGACCATTGCCAAAGCCTTGAACCTGAACGAAGACCTTACCGAAGCCATTGCCATGGGCCATGACCTGGGCCATACACCTTTCGGCCATACCGGCGAAAAAATTTTAGACGAATTAAATTTGGGTTTTAGACATTATGAACAAAGCCTGCGGGTGGTTGATAAACTGGAATACGACGGCAAGGGACTTAATCTTACCAATGAAGTGCGAAACGGTATCTTAACCCATTCCAAAGGCCAGGGGTCGATTATCCCGGAAGATAAGACAAGACTTCCACTCACATTGGAAGGACAAATCGTGCGCCTCTCGGATATTATCGCGTACGTCAACCATGACCTGGACGATGCCCTTCGGGCGGGCCTAATTACGGATGAGGATATTTCCGATTCCACTAAGAAAACCTTTGGTAAAACCTTTGCCAAACGGATCGACACTATCGTACTGGATGTGATCCAACAAAGTTTAAATATCGACCTGGAATATATTACGATTTCCGACAGTATTTATGAAGAACTGTCCAGGTTGCGGGATTTTTTGTTTGAGCGGGTATATTTTGTCAAAGAGACCGAGGAAGAGATTGAGAAGATAAGACGGATTTTAACCGTCATTTACCAGGGAGTGATAAAGAATCCTGAAAAATATATCAATCCATACCCCGAGGAAGACACGGTAGAGCGGCGTATCATCGATTTCATCGCCGGCATGACCGACCGTTACGCATTGAATCTTTTCCAACAGTTTTGTTTACCAAATTATATTGTCTAACTCTCTGCATTCTCTTCTGTTCCCGTTGTCTCTATTGCTTCTGTGTTCTCTTTCGGCGGCTCAACCTGGATATTGAACTCCCGTAATATTTCTTCAAACTTCTCTTTGGAGACTTTCTCC
>JAUPLE010000819.1 GCA_030837085.1 Acidobacteriota bacterium
GCACCTGTCATTATCCCAATGATCCACGCTGGTATGAATTGTGCGATCAATACGGACTGTATCTTATCGATGAAGCCAATGTCGAATCCCACGGCATGGGTTACAAGGAGCGCAGCCTGGCGAAAAACCCGGATTGGCAGGACGCCCACCTGGACCGGATGATACGCATGGTGGAACGGGATAAAAACCATGCATCGGTCATTATCTGGTCCCTGGGAAACGAGGCCGGCGACGGTATTAATTTCACTGCCATGGCCGATTGGACGCGGAAACGGGATCCTTCAAGACCCATTCATTATGAACGGGCGGGAACAGGTCCCAACACGGACATCGTATGTCCCATGTATGATACCATTGAAGAAATTGAAAATTATGTCAAAGTAAAACAAACGCGGCCCTTGATTCTATGTGAATATTCCCATTCCATGGGAAACAGCACCGGCAACCTGCAAGATTACTGGGATGTGATTGAGAAACACGATCAATTGCAGGGCGGATTTATCTGGGATTGGGTAGACCAGGGCTTCGCCCAAAAAGATGAAAATGGCGTTAAGTTCTGGGCCTTTGGCGGCGATTTCGGTCCCAAAGAGTGGCCTACGGATCGAAACTTCTGCTGCAATGGGCTGGTTTGCCCGGATCGCACCCCGCACCCCGCGCTGTGGGAAGTAAAAAAAGTATATCAATACATTGGATTCAAACCCGTGGATTTAGCAGCCGGGAAAATTAATATTCGAAATAAATACGATTTTATCCCGCTGGACTTTGTTGATATCTACTGGGAACTGATGGGGGGAACAAAAACCATTTCTTCGGGCGTCATCCGGGAACCGGGTGTAGCCCCGAGACAAAGCAAGGAGTTTACACTGGATTTCCCCAAAATCCAGGCGATCCCCGGGGTAGAATATTTTTTAAATCTTTACGCTAAAACCAATATTCAACAACCGCTGGTTCCATTGGGGCACATGGTGGCTTGCGAACAATTTCTCATGCCCATGGGGACGGGAATGCAGACGGATTACCTGAAAAAGGAACAAATGCCTGCACTCCACATCAAAACAAGCAGCAGCGGAAAAATGAAAGATGGAGAGTTAATCATAACCGGCGACAATTTCTCCGTGACCTTTGATAAAGTTACCGGTTTAATGACCGGATATGAATACAAAGGAACCCCCCTCATTCTTCATGCGCCCCGTCCGGATTTCTGGCGCGCCCCCACGGACAATGATTTCGGGAATGAAATGGATAAACGGTGTGCGGTCTGGCGGAAAGCCGGGCAGGATATGAAGCTGATGGATTTGAAATACCGGAAGTCAGTGAAAGGGGCCGTAGAAGTATATACGTTGTTTCAATTGCCAAACGTAGGCTGCAGCCATGAAGTCAAGTATACCGTTTTAGGCAGCGGCGAGGTTGTGATTTACAACCGTTTGATCCCGGGCGATATCCAACAGCCCGAAATTCCCCGGTTCGGTATGTCGCTGCACATGCCCGGGACTTTCCGGGACGTCGTGTGGTATGGTCGGGGCCCGCATGAAAATTATTGCGACCGAAAAACTTCCGCCTTTATCGGGAAGTATGAAACCACCGTCGATGACATGCTAACACCTTACGTTAGTCCACAGGAGTGCGGGTATCGAACCGACACTCGCCGGGTGGCCTTTTTAAACAGCGAAGGAAAAGGATTAATGGCAATGGGAATGCCCCAAATCGGTTTTTCCGCCCTGCCGTATACCAATGAAGATTTAACCCAACCCTTTCGCGGCAGTATGCATCCCAACCAGTTAAAGAAACGCGATTTTGTGGCGGTTCACCTGGATTACAAACAAATGGGCGTCGGCGGTGACGATTCCTGGGGTGCGCGACCGCATCCGCAATATTTAATTCCCTTTGATTCATATTCCTATTCTTTCATTTTGAGACCTTATGAACCCGGGATGAAAGACAAAAAAGGCAGAGAAATTTTACTATAAAGATTTTCCTAAATTTCTCCTTGACTTTTATATCAATATGTCTTTTAATAATATCCTGTTATTTTGAAGGATGAAAAATAAATGAGCGAGATAGTGAATCATCAGCAGGATAAAGAGAACATCATCGAAATCCTGAAAATCAATGAAAAAATCAGTCATATAAAAGACGTCGATTCCCTCCTGGACCGGGTTTTATTGGAAGCTAGGGCCATTACCAACGCCGATGCCGGGTCAATCTACCTGGTAAAAAAAGGCAAATTAACCTTCGAATATGTCCAGAACGACACCCTGATGAAAAAAGACAAACGCAGCAAAAAGTACCTTTATGCCAAACAGGAATTAGAGATCGATAATGCTTCCATTTCCGGGTACGTGGCCTTAAATCGCAAGTCCCTGATTATCGATGATGTCTACCACCTACCGGACAATGTTCCTTTCACCTTCAACCGGTCGTTCGACGATTTGTCTTCTTATCATACCCAGTCGATGTTGACCGTGCCGGTGATTACTACCGAGGATAAAATCACGGGTGTTTTGCAAATCATCAACGCCAGGAATGCCGAAGGGACCGTGACGTCATTCAGCAAAGACGATGAAATACTGGTATCTCTTTTTGCCAACCAGGCGGCAATGGTCATCGAGCGGGCCAGGATGACCCATGAACTCATTTTGCGAATGATTAAAATGGCGGCCTTGCGGGACCCCAAAGAGACGGATCTCCATGCCAAACGGGTAGGCACCTATTCGATTGAGATTTACCAGCGTTGGGCTACCCGGCGAAATATCCCGGATAAAGAAATCAAACGTATAAAAGATGATTTAAAGATTGCCGCCATGCTTCATGATATTGGAAAGGTGGCTATTACGGATGCTATTTTAAAAAAGAATGCCCGTTTAAATGACCTGGAATATGATTTCATGAAACTTCACACCGTCTACGGCTACCGATTTTTCATGAATTCCACTTTTAAAGAGGACGACATGGCTGCCGAGATTACCCTGAATCATCATGAAAAATGGGACGGCTCCGGTTACCCGGGGTATATCCCGGGTATTGACAGGATCGATCTCGATATAAACGAGATTCGCCTCGGACCGGGAAAAAAGGGCGAAGAGATTCCCCTGAGCGCCCGGATTGTGGCGCTGGCCGATGTATATGATGCTCTCATGTCCAAACGAACCTATAAAGATTCCTGGAATGAAGACAAAACACTGTCCTATATCGAATCGGAAAAGGGGAAACAGTTTGACCCGGAAGTGGTAGAGGCTTTTACGGATATATACGATGTCATCCAGGCCATCCGGGAAAAATATTCCAGCGAATAAGACTTACTCATGCACCATGGGAACAAAACGGACAGGGAGGTCCTCTTCTTGAACGATTTTTCCTTTCTTTTTTCGTAATATCACCAGTCGTTGGTTCCAGGAACCAACGGGAAGGATCATGCGTCCTCCCTCTTTAAGTTGTTCCACCAATTTTGGCGGCACACTGTCCGGGGCGCAGGTAACCATAACCGCATCAAAAGGCGCATATTCCGGCCATCCTTTGTAGCCATCGCCCCTGAGCAAATGGACCGTTTCATACCCTTCCGCCGCTAAAGCTGCCTGGGCGTGTTCGAATAATCCCTTGACAATTTCGATGGAATAAACATCCACGCCCATTTCCGCCAGCACCGCAGCCTGGTAACCGGAACCCGTACCGATCTCCAGGACCTTTTCCCCTTTTTGGGGATTTAACTTCCAGGTCATATAAGCCACGATGAAAGGCTGGGAAATAGTCTGGCCATAACCGATGGGGCACGGATGGTCCCCGTAAGGCTCGCATCTCCAGCGATAAGAGGCCGGGATAAACAAATGGCGGCGTACTTTGTTCATGGCCTGGAGGATACGTTTTTCCGTGACGCCGTACAATTCTATCAAGCGAACCATGGCTGTCTGTTCAACCCGGTATTCATCCCCCCTGGGTTCACCTTCGCACCCTCCCGGCAAACAAAAACCTACCAGGATCGCCAGGATGACAAACCAATTAATAACACCTTTTGGCTTCATGCGCCTCGCTTCCTTGCCTTTTCCCCCAGGGTTACTTCTTGCCCAGCAGCCGATGAACTACTTTAGCGATTTGTTCCAGTTTATAAGGTTTCATCAACACATCGTCAAATCCGCATTCTTGATACCGGGACATGACCGGGTCATTGGAATACCCGCTGGAAACAATCAATTTAATATCTTTATTAAATTTCCGGATCTCCTCGGCAGTCTCTTTCCCCCCGATTCCATCCGGGATCGTTAAATCAAGGATAACTACATCGGGGAGTTCTTTTTTACATATTTCGACGGCTTGTTCGCCGCTTTCCGTCGTGATTACGTTATACCCCAGGCTTTCCAGCAGCAGGGTGGCTACATCCCGGATGCTTGCCTCATCATCAACTACCAGGATTTTACCATATCCGCCAATAATTTCATCCTCGTCCCGCGGTCCGGTTTTTTGTTTCTCGGAGACAGGCAGATAAATAAAAAAGAGGGTTCCTTCATCGGGATGGCTATGGAAATCCACCGCCCCATTATGCTTGGCAATCACAGAATGAACAATCGATAACCCCAGGCCGCTGCCTTTGCTTTTGGTGGTGAAATAGGGATCGAAGATTTTCTCCCTATTGAGCGGCGGAATACCATTCCCCTGGTCCTGGACTTCAATTTTGATATATTTCCCGGGAGTTAGACCGTAAATATCTTCCTTATTTATCTCAGTATTCAAAACCCTGACCGTAATGACCCCGCCGTCGGGCATGGCCTCTTTGGCATTAATCACCAGGTTGTGGATAACCTGGCTGATCTGTCCCCTATCGATATCCACCGGGCATAAACCATCCTGGAAATCCAATTGTAACGATATGTCGGAGCCTCTTAACGAAAACGCAACAATATCTTTTATTACTTCTTCGATAGAGACCGTTTCTTTGACCGGTTCCCCGCCTTTGGCAAAAGTCAATAATTGCTGCGTCAAATCCCTGGCCCTTGAAATCCATTTCTCAGCTTCATCAATATTGTGCAGCAACATTTCCCTGTTCTCAGTATTTTTGGCAACGTCCAGGTTGCCCAGGATAACGGTAAGAATATTATTAAAATCGTGCGCGATCCCCCCGGCCAACAGGCCGACGGATTCCAATTTCTGTACCCGGATTAACACTTCTTCCATCTGTTTCAACCGGGTAACATCCCGGCAGTTTAACACAATGCCTTTTACACCGGCTATTTCCATCATATTGGTGACCAGGCCCTCCAGGATGACCCAGCGCCCATCCTTGTGCCGGACCCTGAAATTCGATATAGGGAGAGTGATACCGGCATTTTCCGTTGCCTGGGACAATATATCGTAAACCATGGCTTTATCATCGGGATGAAGAAATTCGGACAATGTTTTCACAATAACATCTTCGCAAGAAAAACCCGTAATATCAACCACTGCCGGGCTGAGATAGCGGTATCCCCAGTCTTCCCCTTCCCGGATCATATCCATAATGATAATGAGTTCCCCGGCGTTTTCGATCAACGCCCGGAACTTTTCTTCGCTGTCCGCCAGCGCCACCTCCATGCGTTTACGATCCACAATGGCTTCCCATTGACGGATGGCCCGTTCGGCGATACGCGGTATATCTCGCAGCGTGGAATCCAATTTCACCACGTAATCCAGGGCCCCTGCTTTCAATGAATCGACTGCCACCTGCTCGTCGCCATAACCGGTCATAATCACCAGGGGGAAGGCCGGCAATTCCTCCATCTCTTTCGGGGGCAGGAGTTCGGTTCCCCTGCCGTCGGGCAATACTAAATCGGCAATCACCAGGTGGGGAATTGATTTCCCTAAATAGGCCCTGGCCTCCTGGAGACGGGTAACAACAGTCAGGCTAAAGCTTTCCCGGTAATTTTCAAAAGCCCTATGAATCAGTTCAGCATGCCCTCGATCATCTTCCACCAACAAAATATTCTTTCGTTCTTTTTTCATGTTATCTCACTCATCTTCACTCAAATTTAATATTTTATAAAACCATATTTTACATTAATTAAAAATTATTTTCAAAGTTTTTAGCGATTGTCGGAGCGAAAAACCTCAGCCAGGGCAACTGCCGTCGCAACCCCGGCATTCAGGCTTTCAAGACCGGGCCGGCCGCCGGGAATGCGCACCAGGACATCGCAGAACTTGCCGGTGCGAAGCCGCAGCCCCTCCCCTTCAGCGCCGACGACAAAAACAGTTTTCTCGGCGAAATCAGTCTCGGCGAGCGTCTTTTCTCCGCGTTCGTCCAGCCCATAGACCCAGAATCCGATTTTTTTCAATGTATCCAGGCTCCTGGCCAGGTTGATGACCTTAAAAATTTTCACGAATTCCGCGCCCCCGACCGCTATTCGCGTTACTGTCGGCGTAATATCCGTCGAACGATTCTTTAGCAAGATAACGGCGTCCGCTCCAAAAAATGCCGCATTGCGAAGTATTGTGCCTAAATTCTGGGGGTTGGTAATTTGATCGAGGGCCAGGATTACCCGGGCTTCGGAAAGAGATTTCAAATCGCTCTCAGTATAAATAGTTCTCGGATCGGCAAAGATACAAACCCCTTGATGTTTATCGTCCGCCGTTAAATCCGCGGCGCGCAAGAACTTATCCCACGGCAAAATTTCAGGCTGAATCCTGGCGCAACGGGCAAGGCTTATATATTCTTCGTTTAGGGAGCTTTTCTTCCCATCAAGAAGAATAACGCGTCGAACGGCCTGGGGGCGTGTAAGAAAAACTGCCCGAACCGAATGATTACCAAAGATTTTCTCCATAATATTTTCTCCAATTAAAGAATACATTTTACCCTAGTCTCTCTTTCAGTTCAAATCCCTTGCAATAAAAATGCTTTTTTGATATCATTCAAGCTGTCATTTTGAATAAAATTAAGAAATGAGGAACCTTGAAATGAAACACAATAAATTAATAAGAAATTTGACGCCGGTGCTATTACTGGCAGCGCTGTTGATCCCTTTCCAGGCTAGTGCGAAAAACAGACCGGGCAATGTCAGCTATTTTTCCCCCGGCAGTTTCTATATTTACACCATGGCTTCCTGGATGTTTGAGGTGCCTTCCCTGGATACCTACGGGAACAAAGGGGATTCGGCTGCGCCCATGGTGGGCCTGGGCTATACCCTGGTCAATTTCGGAAACAGGACCCTGATCAACATGGAATTCGACGTGGCCCAGGCCAAGTTTGATTCCTACCTGGCCGGGAACAAAAAAACCTGGTTTTACACCCTGGCGCTAAACTGCGAGTATCGTTTTTTTCGCTTACCCATGAGCGTTTATGCCGGTTTTGGCGGCGCCATGA